>JAGVGS010000096.1 GCA_020057015.1 Candidatus Omnitrophota bacterium
GCATCGCGGTCGCGGCCCCCGACCTCTGGGGCCATGGGCGCAGCGCCGGAGCGCGGGGCCATGTGGACTTGCCCTGGTGCCTGGCCGATCTGCAGCGGCTGACGCAAGAGGTGTTCTTACCCGCGCTAGGCAGCTCCCACTACGCGCTCATGGGTCACAGCTTCGGCGGTCTGCTGGCGATCGCGTGGGCGCTGTCGAACCCGCCTCAATTGACGCGACTGGTGGTCGAATCCCCCTTGCTGGAAGTGGGGTTTCCTATCCCGTGGTGGAAGGCCGCGATCGGGGCTGCGCTCTCGGTGCTCTGGCCCACATGCCCGCTGTCCGCTGACCTGGATCTTTCGGCGCTGAGCCACGACCCGGCAGTGGTGAAGGCCTATCGGGAGGACCCGCTGGTGCACGGCACGATTACGGCCGCCACCTACCGCGCCACCATCCGCCTGCGGGACCACGTCATGCGCAAGGCCGCTCAGCTGAAGGTACCCACCCTGCTGTTGACCGCCGGGACCGACCGCATCGTGTCGGTAGAGGCCGAGCGGCAATGGTTTGCCCGGCTCACTTGCGAAAAGCGCCATCGCGAGTTTCCGGATAGCTTTCACGAGCTGCACCATGAAAGCGTCCGTGGCGAGGTGTTTCAATTCATCCGCGAATGGGTGCTCCCGCGCGCATGAGCCGCCGCCTCCTGCCGCTGCTCGTGCTCAGCGTGCTGTGCAGCCTCGGGCGGACCCAGCCGCTGCAGGCCGAAGAGTCCGCCGCGACCGACTGGTCCGCGACCACCGTGCGCCTGCGACAAGAGCTGCAACGCCAGCCCGGACGCGCCATGCTGCGTCAGCAGCTGGCCATCGCGCTGAACAACTATGGCGTGGAGCTCAGCGACCGCAAAGAGTGGACCGCAGCCGTAGAGCAGCTGAGCGACGCCGTAGAGCTCGAGCCGCAGAACACCCAGTTTCGCAAGAACCTCGCCACCACGTATATCAACCAGGCCCAACAACTGCATCAGCAGCACCAAACCAACGACGCGCTGGCCGCCCTGGAGCACGCCCTGGCCGCCGACCCCAACCTGGCTGCGGCATATCAATTGCGCGGTCAGATCGAATACGACCGGCAGCATTTGAAGGAAGCGAAGGCCGCCTGGCAGCAATCGCTCCAGCTCGACCCGCGCCAAGACGATGTGTTGACCTTGCTGGCGCAAGTCAGCGAAGAGCTGCCGGTCGAGTCGAAGTTCGATCGGCTCTCGCAGGCCTATTTTGACCTGCGCTATGAAGAGCAGGTCGAGCGCCCAGCCGGCTTCGATGTCCGCGATGCGCTGCTGCAAGCGCGCCGCGAGGTGGGCGGGGATTTCGCCTACTGGCCGAAGCATAAGATCGTCGTGCTCCTCTACAGCGCCGAGAGCTTCCGGCGGCTGCGGCAAGAGACACCCGACTGGGTCGGCGGCCAGTACGACGGCAAGATCCGCATCCCGCTGCCCGGGGCGACGCTGAACCAGGACATCGTCCGGCAGATCCTGTTTCATGAGTACACGCACGCCGTGGTGCAAGAGCTTACCCGAGGACGCTGCCCGCAATGGCTCAATGAGGGGCTGGCAGAATACCAAGGCCGCACCCAGGCGCCAGGCTCGTTGCGTTTCGTGCGGCGCGCGCACCAGGCCGGACGCTTGGTGCCTTGGCAGGACCTCTCGTCGTATTTTTCCGTGAACCTCCCGATGGAAACCGTCGGGCTGGCGTACGAGCAGGCCCACAGCATCGTGAGCTATCTGGTGGACAAATATGGCTTTTGGCGCATGCGCCGGCTGCTGAAGACACTGAACGAAGGGCAGCTTTTCGAGGCGGCGTTTCAAGCCGAGTACCGGCTGCCGATCGCCAAATTGGAAAAGGCGTGGCTGGCCTGGCTGCCGGAGTGGCTGACAGGACAGCCCGCATGAAACAGCACGACGTGGCCGCGGCCTTTGCGCAGATGGCCGACTTGCTCGAGTATGAGGCAGAGAACCCGTTTCGCATCCGCGCCTACCGACGCGCGGCCCAAACGCTCGAGCGGCTGCCCGGCGATCTCGAAGCGCTGGCCGCCGGCGAGCAGCTGCGCGAGATCCCAGGCATCGGCCAAGACCTGGCGCACAAAATCGAAGAGTATCTGGCCACCGGTGCGCTGGCGGCACTGGAGCAATTAAGAAAGAAGGTCCCGCCGGTCGTGCTCGAGCTCTTGAACATCCCTGGTGTGGGCCCCAAGACCGCCAAGATCTTGACCGATCAGCTGCACCTAAAGACGGTGCAGGACTTGGAAGCTGCGGCCCGGGCAGGGAAGCTGCGGGGCTTGCCGGGGTTTCAGGCCAAGAAGGAAGCAAACATCCTCAAGGCCATCACGCTGGTCAAGCAGGGCCAGGAGCGCATGGATTTGTGGACCGCTTGGGGGCTCGGGCAAGCACTGACGGCCTGGCTCGAACAAACACCCGGGGTCAAGCGCGCCTCGATAGCCGGCAGCCTGCGGCGTATGCGCGAGACGATCGGGGACGTGGACGTGCTCGCCTCGGCCGCCACCCCGGCGCGCGTCATCGAGCGCTTTTGCGCCTCGCCGTTTGCCGCGCGCGTGCTGGCCGCCGGCGACACGAAGGCCTCGGTCATTACCCCGCAGGGCGTTCAGGTGGATTTGCGCGCCGTGGTGCCAGAGAGCTTTGGCGCGGCCCTGCAATATTTCACCGGCTCGAAGGAGCATAATGTGCAATTGCGCGAGCGGGCCATTCGCCAGGGGCTGAAGGTCAACGAGTATGGCGTCTATGAGCTCAAGTCCGGCAAGCGCATCGCCGGCAGGGAAGAGGCCGACGTCTACAAAGCCCTAGGGCTGCCCTGGATCCCGCCGGAGCTGCGCGAAGACAGCGGGGAGATGGATGCCGCAGCCGCCAGGCAGTTGCCGAAGCTGGTCGAGGCCAAAGACATCTGCGGCGATTTCCACGTGCATACCAATGCCTCTGATGGCCGCGACTCGCTGGACGTGATGGCACGCGCCGGCGAAGCGAAGGGCTACGAGTACCTGGCGATTTGCGATCATTCCCCCTCGCTGCGCATCGCCAACGGCTTGTCAATCGAGCGGCTGCGGGCGCACATCAAAGCCATCAAGGCCTTTCATGCCCGCCGCAAGGGCTACCGCCTGCTCGCTGGTGCGGAAGTCGATATCCTGGCCGAAGGAAAGATGGATTACCCCGATGCGGTGCTCGCGGAGCTTGATTTTGTGGTCGGCTCGATCCATTCCGGGTTCAGCCAGCCTGAAGCGCAGATCACGCGACGCTTGGTCAACGCCATGCGCAATCCCTATGTGACCATCATCGGCCACCCCACCGGGCGGCTGCTGGGCCAGCGCGAGCCGTATGCGCTGGATTATCCCGCGGTGCTGCGGGTGGCAAAGGAGACCGGCACGGCGCTGGAGATGAACGCCTCGCCGCAGCGCTTGGATTTGACCGACACGATGGCGCGGCAAGCCCGCGAAGCCGGGGTGATGCTCGCCATTTGCACCGACAGCCATGCGAAGGAACAGCTAGACTATATGACCTTAGGGGTCGGGCGCGCCCGCCGCGCTTGGGCAGGGAAGGCCTCCTTGCTGAACTGCTTGCCGCTCACACCGCTTCTCGCTTGGCTTGGCAAGAAGCGCCGCGCTGTAGGAGTGCACTGATGGCTGACACGGCTTTGCGCTCAGGGTTTGTCGCCCTCATCGGCCGGCCCAACGTGGGCAAATCCACGCTGCTCAACGCCTTATTGGGCGAGAAGCTCGCCATCGTCTCTCCGAAGCCCCAGACCACGCGCCACCGCATCCTCGGCATCCTGCATCGGCCGGACGCGCAGGTGATGTTCCTGGACAGCCCAGGATTCCACGAGCCGCAGCACGCGCTGGGCCGCCAAATGATGGAAGCGGCGAAGAGCGTGCTGGAGGAAGCCGACGTCATCGTAGTGCTGATTGACGCGCAGCGAGGGATCACCGCAGAAGATCTGCGGGTCTTCGTGCAGGTCAAGCGCGCGCTGGAGCAGCCGGCCCTCAGCGGTGGTAAGCGCACCGCCCTCTTGGTGATCAACAAAGTCGACCTGGTGAAAAAGCCGCGGCTGCTGCCGGTGATCGAAGCCGGGGTGACCCAGCATGGCTTCACCGAATGCATCCCCATCTCCGCCCTCACCGGCGTGCAGCTCGAGCCGCTGCTGGCGCGGATCATCGCCTATTTGCCCGAGGGCCCGCAATGGTACGAACCGCACCAGCATACCGACCAGACCGCAGCACAGCGGGCCGGCGAGCTGATCCGCGAGCAAGTGCTGCTGGCCACCCGCGAAGAAGTGCCGCACGCGGTGGCGGTGCGCATCGACCAGATCGAGGAAGGGCCAAAGCTCACCTCGATTCAAGCCACCATCGTCGTGGACCGCCCGGGCCAAAAGGCGATTGTGATCGGCAAGGGCGGGCTCATGCTCAAAAGCATCGGCATGAAAGCGCGGGCACAGCTCGAGCCGCTGCTGGGCCGCAAGGTGTTCCTCGGGCTCTGGGTGAAAGTCATCCCCGGCTGGCGCAGCAACGAGCGCCTGCTACGGGAGCTTGGCTACACCAGCGCCGAGGGGGCCAGATGAGTTGCGTCATAGCCTGGGCGGGTGACGCCGGACGGGGCTGCCCCACCCCGCAGCGGAAGGGGGATGGGGGGCCAGACCTGAGGATATATCAAGCAGCCCCCCCCCGCGAGGGGTGGGGTTGTCCGGCGGCAGGACCCGCCAGAACGCCAGAATAGGACAGAATCCTGATATGGCCCGCCTCGTGCCGCGCGTGCTCAAACGCGAGACGATCTACCAAGGCCGCGTCATCCGTCTCGTGCGCGAAGAGCTGCAAGTTGCCGGGCAGCGCTTCACCCGCGAGACCATCAAGCACCCTGGGGCCGTCGTGATCGTCCCGCTGCGCAAAGATGGGCAGCTCGTGCTGGTGCGGCAGTACCGCCGTGCGGTTGAGCGCACGCTGCTGGAGCTGCCGGCCGGCACGCTTGAGCCCGGCGAGCCGCGGCTGAGCTGTGCTAAGCGCGAACTCATGGAAGAGACCGGCTGGCGGGCCACGCAGTGGGAGCGCTTAGGCCAGTTCTATGCCGCCCCCGGATTTATCTCCGAGCAAATGACGGTGTACCTGGCGCAAGGGCTCACCCAGCATCAAGCATCCCCCGAGCCGGATGAGATGGTCACCCCGGTGTACCTGACACTAAGCCAGGCGTTTGCCCGCATCCGGCGCGGTACGATCTGCGATGCCAAGACCATCATCGGCATCCTGTTCGCGGCAGCCAGGTTGCAGCGGCGAGGAGAGTTCGCTACACTAGTACGATCATGGCGACCCTGACCGCCCGTCTGGAAGAGGACTACAAGATCGCGCTGAAAGCCGGCGAGCGCCTGCGCGTGGACACGCTGCGCCTGATCAAGGCGGCGATTCAGCGCGTGGCGATTGATAAGCGCAAGGACGCGCTGGATGACGCCGAGATCCTCCAGGTGTTAGCGCAGCAGGCCAAGCAGCGCCGCGAGACCATCGAGTCGTCGAAGAACACCAGCCGGCAGGATATCTTCACCCAGGCGACCCAAGAGCTGGCCTTGCTAAACTCCTATTTGCCGCAGCAGCTCTCTACTGAGGCGGTCAAGCAATTGATCGAAGACGCGGTGGCGGCGGTGGGCACCAATCAAGGCCAGATCATGAAGCACGTCATGGGCAAGGCGGCGGGGACGGCCGATGGCAAGCTCGTCAGCCAACTCGTCAGCGAACGCCTGAAGAAGGGCTAATCGATGGCGGTTGCCACTCCCGCCCCGCGCAAAGGCCGTCCGAAGGCGCTCATCAATCCCGATAGCTGCACCGGCTGCGAAGTGTGCATCGCGGTCTGCCCGGTTGACTGCATCGACAAGATTCCGGGGCCGGTGTATCCGACGCTGGGCTCGACCTGCATCGTGGATCAGCCCAAGTGCATCGGCTGCTGGCTGTGTGAGAAAATTTGTCCTTGGGATGCGATTTCCATGGTGCCACCACAGGAGGCCCCCATCATTACGACCACGCAGGTTACCGCATGAGCGACCCCATTGAGGCAGGGAAGACCCCGACCCCTGTAACACCGGCCGTCACCCCGATACCAGCCGCGCCAGCCGCACCTGCGGCCCCGGTAGAGATTTCGCTTGAGACGTTTCAGCAGCTCGCCCTGCGCATCGGCACGATTACCGCAGCCGAGCTGCATCCCAAGGCTGACCGGCTGCTAGTGCTGACCGTAGATATCGGCGAGGCCGCACCCCGCCAAGTCGTCGCAGGCATCCGCCAGTGGTATCAGCCGGCAGAGCTTATCGGCCGGCAGGTCGTGGTGGTCGCCAACCTCAAACCCGCCGCCCTGCGCGGGGTCATGAGCCAAGGCATGGTGCTGGCCGGCTCCGATGAGACGGGCCTGGCCTTGCTGCATCCGGCGAAGCCCTTGCGCCCCGGCAGCACGGTCAAATAAAGCCCCGCGTGATCGTCGAAGTTCTCTTCCTCACGGTCTTTTGGCTGTGGGTGGCCACAGCAGTCCTGTTCTTGCGTAACACCGTCTTGCCGCGCCTGCCGGTGCCCACCGCCCCCTTTGAAACAGTCCAATTTCCCTCCACCGATGGCTTGCAGCTGGAAGGCTGGAAGATCACCAGTGACCCCGAGGCCCCCTGGCTCATCATCTGCCATGGCCTGGGCACCAACCGCGCTGATCTGCTCGACATCGCCCAGGGGCTTGTCCGGCGGCAGTTCAACGTGCTGCTCTTTGACTTCCGGGCGCACGGCAGCAGCCAGGGCAGGGTGACATCGTTTGGGTTCACCGAGCAGCGCGACCTGGAAGGGGCCTTGGCCTACCTCGGCTCGCAGCCGGATATTCCAGCGCGGCCGTATGGCTTCTATGGAATTTCGATGGGGGCTGTGGTGGGCTTAAGCGTGGCGGCCCGCGATGAGCGCCTGGGGGCCGTAGCGGTGGATAGCCCCTATACCAGCCTGGATGAGAGCCTGGCCCATCACCTGAAGCTGATGTACCCCATCCTGCCGCGCTATCCGTTTGCCTGGTTTTTGTGGGCCACGTACCGGCTGCGCTTCGGCACCTGGCCGCAGCATGTGTCCTCTCGCTCGGCCGCGGCGCAGCTGAACGGCCGGCCACTGCTACTCATCCAAGGGGAAGCTGACCCCCGCATGTCGGTAGATGGCGCCAAGCAGATCTTCGGCCGGGCCTCTGAACCTAAAGAGCTGTGGCTTATCCCCGGCGCCAGCCATCTGGAAGGCTACGCCCTGAACCCCGACGCCTACCTGAAGCGCCTGATCGCCTTTTTTGACAAGTTCCTCCGCCCAGCTCCCACTCGCTAGCTTGAGTACTTATACCAAATTTGGTATATTTAAGCTGCCATGAAACCAGGGGAAAAAGTCCACCGGGGCAGCGGCAACGTCTTTGCCGATATCGGCCTTAAGAACCCCAAGCGCGTCCTGGCGCGTTCGCGGGTAATGATGCGCATCGCTGACCTGATTAGGCAACGGGGCTTGACGCAACAGCAAGCCTCAAAGCTGCTGGGCATTCCGCAGTCCAAAGTATCCTGCCTTATGAATGGCAAGCTGAGCATGTTTTCCTTGGACCGGCTCTTTGAACTACTCAACACCCTAGATAGCGGCGTAGAAATCATCATCCGGCCCAAAACCGAGGCAGAGCGCATCGCCACCACCGAAGTCTTTATGGCAGAGCAGCAAATCAAGCGGGGCAATGAGCGAACACCCTAGCGTCTATGTCATTGCCGGGCCCAACGGGGCCGGTAAAACCACCTTTGCTGCCAAGTTTCTACCTCGCTACGCCGATAAGCCGGCGTTTATCAATGCCGATACGATTGCGCGCGGCTTGTCCGGCTTTTCACCCGATGCGGTAGCGCTGAAGGCTGGCCGGCTGTTATTGGAACAAATTGAAGACTACGCTGCCAAGAGGGTTAATTTTGCTTTCGAAACCACACTCTCCGGCACCACATACCTCGCACGCTTGAGAAAACTGCAGCAAGAAGGCTATGCCATTCACATCTTCTTCCTGTGGGTTCCAGACATCAGACTGGCCTTGGCGCGGGTGGCTAATCGTGTCAAAATGGGTGGACATGCAATTCCCGAAACAGTCGTGCGCCGGCGATTCCATAAAGGCATCACCAACTTTCTCAAACATTACCGCACCATAGCGGATTCCTGGATGCTATTCGATAATTCAGGTGACAGTCCCTACCTGGTTGTCGAAAAAGAGGCAGGAAAGGTTAAAGCTTACGACTCAGGTCGCTATAGCCAGATCATGGCACTGGCGGAGGGGTTATGACATGAGTAAGAGTGGCGCAAAGGATGTGCGGGCGCTCCATGCCGGCGCAGTCAGATCCTTGAAATCCGCTGTGAAAAAGGCCATTGACGCCCATATCGCAGCCGGGGTTCCTGCGGCCATTTGGCGCGATGGCAAGGTGGTTTATATCGTCGGTAAGCGCTCGAAAGGGAAGGGTAGCCGCTACATCATCTCCACCAGCCCCGCCGTTTACAAGCCCCGCCGCTAGTGCTAGAGTAGCCTTTAAGCTCTTCCCACCGTCACCGTACGCCTCTCAAAGGAGGTAGTTATGGCCCAAGCCGTCCCGACCGGCTACCGCACGCTCACCCCCAGCTTCACGCTCAAAGACACCCAAAAGGCCCTCGCGTTCTACCAAAAAGCCTTCGGCGCCAAGGTATTGGATAACTTTCCCAACCCCTCAGGGCAGGGCACCATGCACGCCACCATGCAGATCGGCGATTCGATCTTCATGATGGGCGATGAGATGCTCTCCGGCGGCTGCAAGAGCGCTGAAACCCTGGGCAGCTCACCTATTAGCCTCTATGTCTACGTGCCCGATGCCGATGCCGCGTTCAAGCAGGCCGTGGCCGCCGGGTGCAAGGTAACTATGCCCATGGCCAACATGTTTTGGGGCGACCGCGCCGGCAACGTGCAAGACCCCTTTGGGTATTCCTGGATGATCGCCACCCACACGCAAGACCTCACCCCTGAGCAGGTGCGCAAGGGCGCTGAGGCCTTCTTCGCCCAAATGGCGAAGAAATAGTAGTTTTCCAGTTTATGACAACAATCGGCCCACCTAGGTATCGAGGCACCCAGGAGTTCTATCTTCTATACCGAGAGATGATCACGGCTGCGGAGTACCGCGGCCTGATCAGCTACAAGCAAGTGGCACGAATCCTGGGTATTCACACAACCGGCAACCATATGGGTCGTGAGGTGGGACAAGTCCTCGGAGAAATCTGCGAAGAAGAGAATTGCTTTGGTAGGCCCATGCTTAGCGCGGTCGCTGTTAGCACTTCCGGCATGCCAAGCGATGGGTTCTTTGTACAAGCGCGAAAAATGAATAAACCGTTTAACAGCAAACAGCAATTTTGGAAGGCAGAACTAAGGCGAGTATATGCAGCTTGGCAGCCGAAACTTAACCGCCAACCTAAATAGGTATCCTAGAATGACTACTCCCCAACCCATCCGCCAAATCAAGAAAGTCTGGAAGCAAATCCCCACCCTGGAAGGTGCCGGCGTGAAGCTGAACCGCGTCTTCGGCTTCCATCAAGTCCC
>JAGVGS010000062.1 GCA_020057015.1 Candidatus Omnitrophota bacterium
ACGCGCCGCCGCGGGTTGCGCCAGCGCCTGCCGCAGGGCGGCCCCGATCTCGCCCGTCGAGGCGAGCGTAATGCGGCCTTCTTGCGCCAGGGCGCGAAGAAACCGCTGATGCTTAGTCTGTGTCCGGCCATTGGCCTCGCGGCGGGGGGGTGCCACCACGACCACGGCGGCGCTGCCGGCGCATGCTTCGGAGACCATCGACACGCTCTCGCCGGTCACCACGATCGCCTGCGCCGAGGCCAGGAGCCCTTCCATCGTACCGCGCAGCTCATCGCGCGAGGCCAGCAGCAGCAAGCGGCAGCGCGGGGCCTGCTCAACCGCTTCTTGCAGCCAAGCCTCGACGGTGGCCGGCGTGCGGCGCGAGGTGGTCACCAGCACATCGCACCGCAAGGCTTCGGCCGCCTGCAGGATGCCGGTCATGAGCCCTTGCACAAAAGCCAGCGGACAGGCGTACTCATCGGTTTCGCCGCCCAGCAGCACGCTGATCGCAGGACGCGCAGAGACAGCCTGATGCCGGGGGTGCGCGGCCAGCTGCGCGCGCGCCTGCTGCGCCGTCTCGCCGGTGAGCGGGGTGGCCAGCGCCCCCAGCACCTGGACCACATTCGCCCTGGAGGGCAGCGCATCGTGCCGAGGTGCGATGACCAGATCAAAATGCGCCAGCGGCAAGGGAGCGGGCTTCATGATGGCCACCGATCGCGCGCCATTGGCGCGCGCCCAGAGCACATTGGCCGGGAGGGTGGCGGCCCCGCAGGAGATGATCACATCCGCCGTCCGGCTCAGGAGGGCGGCAGCGCTGCCGGGCTGCAGCGTGGCGCGGAGGCACCAGGCAGCCCCCCAGCGCGGCAGGGCCCAACTCCAGCCCAGCGCCAACGCGCGAGCCATCGGATGCCGGTATCGGATCTCCACCACCTCATGGGTCGTGGCTGGGTGCAGGTCACGCAGCGCCTGGACCGCGGCCAGCGATTGCTTCACATGGCCCAGCTTGCCATCGCTCAAGACGAGCGCCGAGCGCGCCGGCGTGTGCTTCCAGCGTTTGTGCATCCACAGCCACTGCCCTGGATCTTCGGCCACATGCCGGGCCAAGGCCGCGGCAAACTGCGAGGCGCCTTGCTGGGCAGCTTCGACCTCTGCGCTGAACGCAGAGAGATCGATGGGCGGCTCAAAGACGCCCCGGTGTTGCGGGCCGCGCACCCGGTGCATGAAAAACGGCAGGACGAGTGCGCTTTTGCGGTGGGCCAGCTGAAACGGGCCGATGGCAAACAGGGCCGGCCGGCCGAAGAAGTCCACAAACACGCCCTGACGGCTCGCCTGATCGCCGACGATGCCCACGAGCTGGCGCTGCTCCAGCGCCTGGATCAGCCGGCGCATCGCGCCGCCTTTGTGGACGATCGTGCAGCCCTTGGACTCCCGGTACGAAATCAACAGCGCATACAACCGCGGCAGGTTGGCCTGCGCGCGCGCCAGCGCCACAATCGGATAGCCGTTGACCGCGGCCAAAATGGACGACATCTCCCAATTCCCATAGTGGCCGGTGAGCAGCACCACCGGGCGGCCCGAAGCCATCGCGGCATCAAAGTAGTGCCGGCCCTCGACGGTGATATAGCGCTCGGTGTAGGCGCGATCAATCACCGGCAAGCGCAAGAGCTCCATCAGGCCCGCCCCCAATTGCTGGTAGGCCCTATGGATAATGCGCCGTGCCGCCGCGGGCTGCAGCTGCCCGGGAAAGGCCGCGCGCAGATTGCGCAGCCCGATGCGCGTGCGCTTCGGCTGCAGCAGATAGAACAGGTCGCCACAGCGCTCGCCCAGCCACACGGCCGCGCCCGGCGGCAGGCGGCACAGCAGGCCGCCGACAAAGCTAACGAGACAGCACGCGAGCCAATCGATCATCGAGAAGCGATTCTCCCTCTACCACACGCAGGGCCACCTGGAGCACCCACACCGGCCGGGGCCACGCCGCCGTGGCCGCCACCGGTTGCAACCGCACCCAATCTTTCTCTGTCGTCAAGAGCGCCTCGACGGGGGCCCGCCCGGCCTGCGCGGCAAGGCGCACCCCATCGGCTGCGCGATAGCGATGATGGTCAGGATAGGCTTCGTGCCACGCGACCGCAGCGTGCAGCCGGCGCGCCGTAGCCTCGAAGCCTTCAGGATCACCGATGGAGGAAATCAGGCCCACGCGTTTGCCGGCTAGGTGGGCCGGCGGCAGCGTGCGGCCGGTGGCCGTCTCCAACACCCCCCCCGGCTCATGCACGGCGGTCACCACAGCGGCGGCCGGGTTGCGCGCCTGCAGCCACTCCTGCATCGTGGCCAGCAAGCCCAGGCTCTCATCGGCCTTCGTGATGATGATCACGTGCGCGCGCTTGAGCGCCTCTAACGGCTCGCGCAGCGGGCCGCGCGGCAAGCAGCCAAGCCCTCCCAACGGCATGCGAGCGTTGATCAGCACGATGTCGCAGTCACGGTGCAGCTGGCGATGCTGAAAACCATCATCGAGCACAGCGGCCTCGCAGCCGCCTTCGCGGCAGAGACGCAACCCCATGGCGGCACGTTGCGGGCTGACCCCAATGGGCACGCCTTCGAGATGGCGCGCCAGCAGTTGCGGCTCATCGGCCAGAGCCTCGAGCAGGGTGGCTGGCTGCCCATCCACGGTCAGCTGCCCGCCTGCCGAGCGCAGCACATAGCGCTGCGCTCTGCCGCCATAGCCGCGCGAAAGCACGGCCACGCGGCACTGCCGGGCGAGCAGCTTGCGGGCCACCAGCTCGACACAAGCGGTTTTCCCGGTGCCGCCGATCGTCAGATTGCCGATGCTGATGACCGGACAGGGCAAGCGCGCGACGCGCCGCCGCCCCCGGTCAAACCCGGCGTTGCGCCAAGCCACCGCAGCACCATAGAAGATCGAGAGGCTGCCCAGCGCCGTGGCCGCGAACCGGCCGGCCACTGAGGATGGCTGAGGATTGAGACTCAGGCGCTGCCAGGCATCATGCCAGGCAAAAGGTCGAGGCATGAACAATTATAGCCTGACTTACCCGTAGCCGACAGGCCACTCCGCGCTGCCCTTCAGCAGCGGGCCGAGGGCGCGCAGCGTGCGTTGCGTGGCTCCCTGAAACTGCTCGGTGAGGGCTTGGGCGCGCAGCCCCATCGTGCGGGCTTCTTCTGGATGCGCCAGCAGCGCTTCGCAGAGCGCCGGCAGCGCCTCGGCGCGCTCCACCTGCCGGGCCGCATGATGGGCCAGCAGCTGGTGCGCAATGGCGGCGAAATTGTGCATGTGCGGGCCAAAGATGATCGGCCGCGCCAGACTCGCGGCCTCCAGCGGGTTCTGCCCGCCGTGGGGGATCAGGCTGCCGCCGATGTAGACCAGGCTCGCGAGCGCATAATAGCGAGGCAGCTGGCCGAACGTCTCAATCAACCCGACGTCCCAGGGTTGGCCGCCGGGGCCTGCCGGCAGGCGCGTGACGTGCCAGCCGGCTTGCCGCGCCAGATGGTCCACTTCGTCGAGGCGCTCCAGATGCCGAGGGGCCACGATCAACCGAGCGCGCGGGTTCGTCCGGTGCAGCGCGGCAAACGCAGCCAGCACCGCGGCTTCTTCCCCTCGGTGCGTGCTGCCGGCCACCAGGACCGGGTCGTCCGGCGCCAGTGCCAGCGCTTCGCGCGCCGTCTGGATGCTCTCCGGCGAAGGCCGGGTGCTCAAGCTCGCGTCCCACTTGAGGCTGCCGATCACCTGCACTTTGGCAGCCGAGGCACCCAAGGCGAGCACGCGATCGGCATCCACTTGCGCCTGCATGAGAAACGCATCCACCCGCTGCAGCGTGCCTTGCAATAGGCGGCGGAACGCCTGATAGCGTGGAAACGCGCGATCTGAGATGCGGCCATTCACCACCACGATGGGAATGCCGCGCGAGTGCGTGAGGCGAATCAGTTGCGGCCACAGCTCAGACTCCACCAGCAACAGCGCCTTGGGCCGCAGCGTGTTCAACGCACGGTCGACCGCCCAGCGCAGATCGAGCGGACAATACACCGGCACCACCCCCGGCACCTGCGAGGCCACCGCAAAGCCGCCTTTGGTCACCGTCGAGAGTGCCAGCACGGCTTGCGGGTAGCGCTCACGCAATGCGCGTACCAGCGGCAGGGCGGCCTGCACTTCCCCGACGCTGACGGCATGCACCCAGAGCGTCTGCCGCCCCGCAAGCTGGGCGAGAACCTCCGCTGGGTAGGACCCTAAGCGCATCGACCACCCCGCATGCGGCAGCCGCCTGCGCCAGAGCGCCTTGGGCAGATACAGCAGGAAGCCTAGCACGATGATGAGTTCATAGAGCAACCACATAGCTAGGCGCGCGGGTGCGCTTGGTCGTAGACCTTTTGCAGGCGCTGGGTGCTGATATGCGTGTATATCTGCGTGGTCGAGAGGCTCGCGTGGCCCAACAGTTCTTGCACGCTGCGCAAGTCCGCCCCCCGATCCAGCAGATGGGTGGCGAAGCTATGCCGCAAGCTGTGCGGGCTAATCGTGCGGGGCAAGCCTGCCTCGCGCACGTAGCGCACCAGCAATCGGTCGATCTGCCGCACCGTCAGCCGCGTGCCTTTCTGGCTGACAAACAGCGCCTGGGGTGCTGTGAGCCGCTTCGGCCGCCGGGCCAGATACGCATCGATGACCTTGAGCGCGGTCTGGCCGATCGGACAGAGCCGCTCCTTCTTGCCCTTGCCGCGCACGATGATCGTGCCGGAAATGTCATCCACATCCTGGAGATTCAGGCCCGCCAGCTCGCTGACGCGGGAGCCAGTCGAATACAGGGTCTCCAGGATCGCCCGGTCCCGCACACATTGCCATTTGCGGCCGGCCGGAGTGGTCAGCAGCCTCTTGACCTGCCCCTCATCCAGGAACGACGGCAGCCGCTGCTCGAGACGCGGCGTAGGAATGGCAGCGGCCGGATTGTGGTCGAGCGCCCCCTCGCGGCAGAGATAGCGGAAAAAACTCCGCAAGCAGGAGAGTTTGCGCGCGATGCTGCGGCGTGCCAGTTGCTGCGTGCTCAGGTGCGCGACGAAGCGCCGTATGTCGATCGCGCTGATCGCGGTAATCGGCGGGTGCTCGGCAAACGCGAAGAACTGCTGCAAATCAAAGGCGTAATTCGTGAGGGTGTGTCGCGAAGCGTTGCGCTCCGTGTCGAGGTAGTTCAGGAAACGCGTGATCGGCTGCTCGGCGCCGGGTTTACTCACTGCCCTCCTCCTCGTCCTCTTCGGCAGCCGCCGGCGCCACCCGCATGGGGCTTAAGGTCTCGCCGGCCTGGGGCAGCTTGCGCGCCGTGAAGCGGCAGGCGGGATACTTCGCACACCCGTAGAAATACCGGCCCTTGGCGCGGCGCTCGATCAAATCGCCGCCGCAGTCCGGCTGCGGGCACTTGAACCCGGTGGGCACGGGCTTGGCGTTCTTGCAGTCGGGGTACGCCTCGCAGCTCAGGAACTGCCCGAAACGCCCCCATTTGATCACCATGCCCTTGCCGCATTTCTCGCAGAGATGCTCGGTGCGGATGACCTCGCGCTTGACCGTCTTCATTTTTTCCTGCGCGGTCGCCACGCGGGCGGAAAAAGGCGTGTAGAACTGCCGCACCACCGCCACCCATGGCCGGTCGCCTTCCTCCACGCGGTCAAGCTCCTCTTCCATCTCCGCGGTGAACTTGAGGTCCATCACTTCGGGAAAATGCTCGATGAGCATGTCGGTGACCATGCGGCCCAACTGAGTCGGCACCAGGCTGCCGCCATTGCGCCGCACGTAGTCGCGCGCCACGATGGTTTGGATCGTGGGGGCGTAGGTGCTCGGCCGCCCGACGCCGGCTTCTTCGAGCGTTTTGACCAGCGAGGCATCCGTGAAGCGCCGCGGGGGCTTCGTGAAGTGCTGGCTCGGCACGACGCCCAGCATGGCTAGGACATCATTTTTGGCCAGCGGCGGCAGCATCCCTTCCGGCAGCTCTTCGCTGTCCTTGTCCTGCTCTTCCTCGGCCTCGTGGTAGGCCTTGGTCCAGCCGGCGAAGAGATTGGTGCGGCCATTGGCCTTGAGCCGATAGGGCCCGGCGGCAATCTGCACCACCACCACTTTGTCGATGGCATCGGCCATTTGGCTGGCCACGAACCGCTGCCAAATCAGGCGGTACAAGCTCAGCTGCTCTTCCGTCAGATAGGGAGCCATCGCCTCGGGCGCGCGCGTCACCCCCGTGGGGCGCACAGCCTCGTGCGCTTCTTGGGCTGATTTCTTCGACCGGTACGCCCGCGCCTCGGAGGGCAGGTACTCCTTGCCGAACTGCTTGGGGATGAAGGCACGCAGCGCGGTGAGCGCCTCATTGGCAATCCGCACCGAGTCGGTGCGCATATAGGTGATCAGCCCCACCGGGGCGTCTTCCCCGATCTCCATCCCTTCGTAGAGCTGCTGCGCGATGCGCATGGTGCGCGCCGAGGAATACCCCAGCTGATGGAACGCTTCTTGCTGCAGGGTGCTCGTGGTAAACGGCGGCTTCGGGTAGCGCTTGTGCTCCTTCTCCTCTACCGCCGCAACGGTGAACGTCTGCCGGCGCAGGTCTTCGGCGAGGCGGTCGGCGTCCGCTTTGTTCTTCACCTCGGCCTTCTGGTCCTGCACTTTCTCCAGCCGCGCCTTGAACACCGCCTCGCCCGCCTTCTGCAGCTCGATTTCGATGGTCCAATACTCTTGCGGCACGAACGCCTCGATCTCGCGCTCGCGATCGACGATCAGCCGCAGCGTCACCGACTGCACGCGCCCAGCGGATAAGCCCCGCCCGATCTTCTTCCACAACAGGGGTGAGAGCGAATACCCCACCAGCCGATCGAGCACCCGGCGGGCCTGCTGGGCATCCACTTTCTTGAGGTCGATCTGCGTGGGATGACTGATGGCTTCCTTCACCGCCTGCGGGGTGATCTCGTGGAACGCGATGCGGTAGATCTTGCGGCCCTGAGGCCCTGCCCCCTTCGCGCCTTTCGGCGGTTTGGCCGGCGCGGCTATCTCCGCGCCATCGGCCGCTTGCTTCGCCTGCTTCTTCGCCGCCTTGTCGGCCTGGGCCACCTCGTCATCGAGCAGCAGCCGCTCCAGATGCCAGCTGATGGCTTCGCCCTCACGGTCAGGGTCAGGGGCGAGGTAAATCACCTCGCGGCCGCGCGCGTCTTCCTGCAGCTGCTTGGCAATCTTGCGGCGCTTCTGAATCACAATGTAGTGGGGCGCGAAGTCGTGCTCCACATCGACCCCGAGCTTGCTCGCCGGCAGGTCGCGCAGGTGGCCGTAGGAGGACGTGACCTCGAAGCCCGGACCCAGGTACTTGGTGATCGTCTTGGCCTTGGCCGGCGATTCGACGATGACGAGATTTTTGGCGGCTTTGGCAGCCATCTTACCCGCCCCCCACAAAGTGCACGATTTCCACCTGGTCGCCCTCCTGCAAAATCATCGTCGGCTGCTGCGCGCGCTTCAAAATCGTGAGGTTCACTTCCACCACCACCCGCTCCGGCGCGATGCTCAGCTCCTCCAGCAGCCGGGCGACAGTCGTCCCGGCGGAGAGCTCACGCGGCTGACCGTTGACCTGCACCTTCATGCCTGCGCAAACCGGTTGCCGGGCAGCTGGCGCACGCACCCGCGCAACTCCAGCTCCAGCAGTCCGACCGAGGCCTCGCTGACCGACAGGCCGGCCAGGGTCGCGATCTGATCCAAGTCCCGCTGTGCGGCACCTCTTACCG
>JAGVGS010000040.1 GCA_020057015.1 Candidatus Omnitrophota bacterium
CCGGTCGATGTGCTGTTCCAGGCCGGAGTCCCCAAGGCCCCGCGCGCCACGGCGGACGTCGTCACGCTCGCCGCCTCGCTGCCGGCCGGGACCCTGGTGCGCTTCCTCTATCATCCGGACGCGCAAGGGGCCCCGGATGTCCAGCTGACGTGGGCGTTTGACCAAGCCCAACTGCGACGCACCTACCAAGGGCGCACGCAGCCGCTGTTGCGCCGCCCGATAAAGACCTTGCGCCTCACGGAGCTGGCCTTGCAGTATTTTGACAACACGAACACCGAGATTCGGCCGGATGCGCGCGGGCGCCTGAGCGGGGCGGAGGTGCCGCAGATCACGGCGTTGCAGGCGAGTCTCACCGCGGCCCACGGCACCCACACCAAAACCGGCACCGTGTTCATCGGGCTGCGCAACGCCAAGACCGCGGGCGCGGGCTTTCTCTTGCGCCCAGGCACGCAGCTGCCGATTCCTGATTCGCGCAGCGTGAAGACATTCAGTCTCACCAATGTCAGCGGCGTGCCGGACGCCGGCGGGCGCTTGGTGCTCGAGGCGCGCAACGACGCCGGCCGCAGCTGGCGCTTGGTGGTGGAGCTCAAACGCCAGCACCAGCGCGACTACCTGGGGCGCTATACCGTGGAGTATCCTGCCGGCCAAACGGTGTACGGGGAGACCCTCAACCAGACCACGGATCTGCCGCTGAATTGCCTCACGCTGGGAGGCAACGGCCGCTATGACTATGACTTCGATGCCGAGGGCAAGAATGTGGTGGATCTGCAAGGGGCCGTGCTGTTGACCGTCAAAGAACTCGACGCGGCCGGGGCGACCCTCTTTATCCGGCCCTAGCGGCCGGCCACCCCAGGCGAATTTGCTTGCCAGTCCCACGCCTCGGTGCTAGCCTGGCCGTAGCCCTGTGCTGTGCGTGAGGTTCGCGTCTGTGTGAGCCAACACCATAGGTTCGGGGACTGAAGCTTCCGCTGGGGCAGATCGCCCAGGATCCCGATGGGGATGCAAGGCCCCAGCCGAGAGGTCCCCACCTGCTAAACTGGGTTCATCGCGGATAAGGCCCACGGCAGTCACGGGGCCTTTTTTATCCACCCATCCATGACCACAGACCTGTTCCAGACCACCCCCGCGGGCGCTGCTGCCGTCGCCATTCCGGTGCCCCTGGCCGCGCGTATGCGCCCCACCTCCTTTGATGAATACGTCGGCCAGACGCATATCGTGGGGCCGGGCAAGCTGCTGCGCCGCGCCATCGAAGCCGACCGCCTGACCTCGGTCATTCTGTACGGCCCTCCAGGCACCGGCAAGACGGGCTTGGCCCAGATCATCGCGGCCGCGACCAAATCGCATGTCGAATGGCTCAATGCCACTTCCGCCGGGGTTGCCGAGCTGCGCGAGGTGCTCAAGCGCGCCAAAGAGCGCGCCCGGGCCGATGGCCGCCGCACCCTCCTGTTCCTGGATGAAATCCACCGCTTCAACAAGACCCAGCAGGACGTGCTCATGCCCGATGTCGAGCAGGGCAACCCCATCATGATCGGGGCCACGACCTTCAATCCTTTCTTTGCGCTCGTCCCCGCGCTGCTGTCGCGCTCGCTGGTCTGCGAGCTGAAACCCCTGACTGAGGAGGAGGTGGTGACGGTGCTGCAGCGAGCACTGCAGGACTCGAAGCGGGGTTTGGGGGCCATGAAGATCAAGGCCCATCAAGAGGCGCTGCAGCACTTAGCCCGCGTGAGCGACGGCGATGCCCGCCGCGCGCTGAACGCCCTCGAAGTCGCTGCGCTGACCACGCCAGCGAATGGCCAGGGGGTCGTTGAGATCACGCAGGCGACGACCGAAGAGTCCATCCAGCGCAAGGCCGTGGTCTATGACCGCGACGGCGATGCGCACTACGACACGATTTCCGCCTTCATCAAGTCGATGCGCGGCTCAGACCCCCATGCGGCCCTCTACTGGCTGGCGAAGATGCTGCATGCGGGTGAAGATCCGCGCTTCATCGCCCGCCGCATCGTGATCTGTGCTTCCGAGGACGTGGGCAATGCCGAGCCCCAAGCGCTCGTGCTGGCCGTGGCGGCCCTACACGCCTCGGAGTTTGTGGGCTTGCCGGAGTGCCGCATCCCCCTGGCGCAAGCCGCGGTGTATGTGTCCTGCGCGCCGAAATCTAACGCCGCGTATCTGGGGATCGAAAAAGCGATGCAGGACGTGGCGCAGGGTCGTACGCTGGAAGTACCCCAGCACCTGAAGGATGCTTCGTACAAAGGGGCCAAGCGCTTAGGCCGAGGCGAAGAATATAAGTATGCCCACGACTATCAGGACCATCACGTTAAGCAGGAGTATGTGCCGACGGCGACCAGGTATTACGAGCCCACAGAGTTGGGATTCGAGAAAACGATCAAGCAATGGCTTCGGCATCTTGAACAAGACAAGCCTAAGCAGCTCTCCGGTAATACTCCTACTAAATAAGTAATAGATATGCTGAGTTATTCAATTTCAATATTGACAGGCTATGTCATATATGACATTCTTGTCGCGCTATCCCGCACCGCTTTCTAACCGCAGAAGGAGTCCACAATGATCGCACCACATGGGGGCAAGCTGATCAATCGCATCCTCGAGGGTCCGGAGCGCGACGCGCTGCTCGCCCGAGCCAAGACCCTGCCACAGCTCGAGCTGGATGCGTGGGGCCTGTCGGATGTGGAGATGATCGCGATTGGGGGCTTCAGCCCACTGCAAGGCTTCCTCGGCAGGGCTGATTATGAGAGCGTCGTGACGAAGTGCCGGCTCGCCAATGGGCTCGTGTGGTCCATCCCCGTGACGCTGGCGGTTTCCCAGGCGCAGGCCGCACACCTCAAGGGCGATGTGGCCCTGACTGCCCAAGGTACGGTCGTGGCGATGCTGCACCAGGTCGAAAGTTACACGCCGGATAAGACGAAGGAAGCCGAGCATGTCTTCCGCACGACCGAGACGGCGCACCCTGGGGTCGCTCGGTTGCAGGCCCTCGGCGAGACGTACTTAGGTGGTGCTATCAGCGTGCTCAACCGCCCGAAAGCCCCCACCTTCACGCCATACCGCATCGACCCGAAGGACACCCGGGCCCTGTTTGAGCAGCGAGGCTGGCGGCGCGTGGTGGCTTTCCAAACGCGCAACCCCATCCATCGGGCGCATGAATACATCCAGAAATGCGCGCTCGAGATCTGCGACGGCATGCTGCTGCACCCGATCGTGGGGGAAACCAAGGGCGATGACGTGCCGGCCGCCGTGCGCATGAAGTGCTACGAAGTGCTGTTGGCGAACTACTACCCCAAAGACCGCGTGATCCTGGCGGTGAATCCCGCTTCCATGCGCTATGGCGGCCCCCGCGAGGCGATTTTCCACGCGCTGATCCGCAAGAACTACGGCTGCACGCACTTTATCGTCGGCCGGGACCACGCCGGGGTGGGCAAGTACTACGGCACGTATGACGCCCAGAAGATCTTTGACGACTTCACGCCCGAAGAGATCGGCATCACCACGCTCAATTTCGAAAACACCGTCTTCTGCATAGTGTGCGAGGGCATGGTTTCCAGCAAGACCTGCCCGCATTCGGCCGAGAAGCACGTAAGCCTTAGCGGCACCAAGGTGCGCGAGCTGTTGCAGGCCGGCACGCCGCCGCCGCATGAGATTTCCCGCCCGGAAGTCGCGGCGGTCCTGATTGACGCCATGCGCGGGCAAGCGACCGCCAAAGCATAGGAGGTGCCTGGCACTTGAAGTGCCTGGCACTTGAGCGATGCGCGTTGAGCTTCAGCACGTCTATAAGGCCTTTCGCCAGAACGACCAAACGGTGCCGGTGTTACAAGACATCAGCCTCACCGTGGAACAAGGCGAGTTCGTGTGTCTCCTGGGGCCCACGGGCTGCGGCAAGAGCACGGTCGTGAACCTCATTGCCGGCCTGGAGAAGGCGGACACCGGCCAGGTGTTGGTCAACGGCCAGCCGGTCACTGGCCCCGGGCCGCGCCGCGTCGTCGTGTTCCAGGATGCGGCCCTGTTTCCCTGGCTGACGGTGATGGGCAATGTCGAGTTTGGGCTGCGCATGGCCGGCGTGTCCAAGTCCCAGCGGCACACCGCGGCTATGGCGTACATCAAGCTGGTGCACCTCTCCAAGTTTGCGCACGCGTATCCGCACCAGCTCTCCGGCGGCATGCGCCAACGCGTGGCGATTGCACGGGGCCTCGTCATGCAGCCGGATATTCTGCTCATGGATGAGCCCTTCGGCGCCTTGGATGCGCAAACACGCGCCATTCTGCAGCAGGAACTGATGGGCATCTGGCAGAAAACCGGCTGCTCGATTCTCTTTGTCACGCACAATGTGCGGGAAGCCACCGGGCTGGCGGATCGGGTGTACGTGATTTCCTCGCGGCCCGGGCGCATCAAGAACGTGGAAGCCATTCGGGTGCCGCGGCCGCGCGACGCGGCGCACGCAGCCCTGGCCGGCCATCAACAGCGGATCATTGCCTCGTTGGGGGAAGAAATCGAAAAGGTGATGAAAGATGAGCTGGGTGAAGCGATTCATTTTGCCCCGACTGATCGGCCCGGTGGTGCTGATCGGTCTGTGGACTTGCACCTCTAGCCTGATTCCGAGCTGGCCCTCACCCTGGCGGGTGGGCGGGCTCTTGGCCGCGAATCTGCAAGACCCGGTGTTTCAAGCGGCCCTGGCCGGCAGCGCGCGGCGCATGGTGGTGGGGTATGCGCTCGTGGTGGTGTTAGGCATCACGCTGGGCTTATTGCTGGGCCGCTTCCGATTCCTGGATCAGCTCATGGGCAGCCTGGCCGTGGCCACGCACGCCATTCCCGGGGCGGCCTGGGTGCCGCTGGCGATTCTGTGGTTCGGCTTGACCGAGCGGGCGGTGATTTTCACCATTTTGCTCGGGGCCGTGGGCATCGTGGTGGTGCAGACCGATACCGGCATCCGCGATGTGCCACCGATCTTGGTGCGGGCCGCCCGCACCATGGGGGCGAAAGGCCTCAAGTATTTCTGGTTTGTGGTCGTCCCGGCGGCGATTCCCAAAATGGTCGATGGGTTGCGCCTGGCCTGGGCGTTTGGCTGGCGCGCGTTGATGGCCGGGGAGCTGCTCACGTCGGTGAGCGGCCTGGGGCAGCTGCTGAATCAGGTAGCGAAGGCCGGGGCCGTGGACCAGCTGCTGGCGATCATGCTACTCATCGCCCTGATTGGCATCGCCGTCGATGGCCTCATCTTCAAGCGACTGGAGCACGCAGTACGGGTGCGCTGGGGATTGAACTGATGGCGGCCGGGGCCCTCGGCCTGCGCTTAAGCGCGGCGCTGCAAGCCGAAGTCGTGGCGCATTGCCGCAGCCGGTATCCCAAAGAAGCCTGCGGGCTGCTGGCCGGCCAGGGCGGCACGGTGAGCCAGGTCTACCCGATGCGCAACGTGGAAGACAGCCCGATCGGCTACGCCATGGACCCGCGCGAACAGCTGCAGATCGAGAAACAGATGCGAAAGCTCGGCCAGCAATTGCTGGGGATCTTTCATTCGCACACCGCCAGCGCGGCCTACCCCTCGTCGGTGGATGTGCGTCTAGCCCTGTCGCCGGAGCTCTCGTACGTGCTGGTCTCGTTGCAGGACCAGGCGCATCCCGAGGTGAAGAGCTACCGCATTGATGGGCAGCAGATTACCCCCGAGCCGGTGACTCTCGCATGACGGTGGATGTGGAGGGCATGCTCTGCGCCCAGGCGCTGGCGGTGGTCCATGAGGCGCTGCGCCCGCTAGCGGCAGGCACGCCGCTCACCGTGCGCGGGGCCGCGGCGGATGTCTTGGCCGACTTGCTCGTGTGGGCGAAGGACCGCGGGTACCGCGCCACCCCGCGCGCGGATGGGGCCGTACTGCTCGAGGTGGGGACCCCGGCATGAGTGCTCCGGCCAAGCCGAAGATTGCCGAGAGCGTGCTGGAGCTGATCGGCCACACGCCGATGATTCGTCTGCAGCGCGTGGTCAGCCCCAAGATGGCGACCGTGCTGGCCAAGCTTGAGTCCTTTAATCCCGGCGGCAGCGTCAAAGATCGCATCTGCCTGAATATGATCCAAGAGGCTGAGGCGCGGGGCGTGCTGAAGGCCGGAGCGACGGTGATTGAGCCCACGAGCGGCAACACCGGCATCGGCCTGGCCCTGATCTGCGCGGCCAAGGGCTACCCGATTATTCTCACGATGCCCGAGACGATGAGCGCAGAGCGCCTCCAGATTCTCAAGCACTTCGGCGCGCGCGTGGTGCTGACCCCGGCGGCCGAGGGGATGGCCGGGGCAGTCAAGCGCGCGGAGCAATTGGCCAAGGAGACACCGAAGAGCTTCGTGCCGCAGCAGTTCACCAACCCCGATAATCCGGAGATGCACCGGCGCACAACGGCGCAGGAGATCCTCAAGGCGGTGGAAGGGCCGATTGACGCCTTCGTCGCGGGGGTCGGCACCGGGGGCACCATCACCGGGGTGGGTGAAGTGCTCAAGCGCCGCTTCCCGTCGTTGCGCGTGGTGGCCATCGAACCCAAGGGCTCGCCTGTGCTCTCCGGGGGGGCGGCGGGGCCCCATATGATCCAGGGCATCGGGGCCGGGTTTGTGCCCCAGGTGTTGAATCGCAGCGTGATTGATGCGATCATAACGGTCTCCGATGAGCAGGCCTACGATACCTCCCGGCGTCTCGCCAAGGAAGAAGGCCTCTTGGTAGGGATTTCTGCCGGCGCGGCGTGCTGGGGCGCGTTGCAAGTGGCGCGCGAGCTGGGCCCGGGCAAGATAGTCGTGACCGTGTTTCCGGATACCGGAGAGCGGTACTTGAGCATCCAAAGCTTTTTCGAAGGCGGGTGATCGTGGGATGGGGTTTGTCCAGGGACTGCGCGTGGATCAAACATTGGACATTCGGGGCTTGCCTCGGGCGCCAGCCTATGCCGCGGCCGTGGCGCGCCTGGCGGCCATGCCCGAACATGACACCCTGGAGCTGTATCTTGATGAAGGGGAGCCGCTGAATACCATCCCCTTCGGGCTGCGCGCTGAAGGGCATGAAATCTTGGTGAGCGAGCCGGCCAACCCGGGCGTGCGCCTGCTGATCCGCAAACGAGAGCTGCTGCCATGAGTTACATGCGGGGTCTGAAGTGCCGCGAATGCGGCCGCCTCTATCCCAAAGAGGTGGTGTTCGTGTGCGAATACTGCTTCGGCAGCGTTGAGGTGGACTATGATTATGACGCCATCCGCCGCACGTTCACGAAGGCCAGCCTCGCCACCCGCCCGCCATCACTCTGGCGCTATCGCGAGCTCTTGCCCATTGAAGGCGAGCCCACCGTCGGGTTGACCTCTGGGTTTACGCCGTTTTTCCGCGCGCACCGCCTGGCCGAAGCGCTGGGCGTCAAAGAGCTCTATATCAAGGACGACTCGGTCTCGCACCCGACGCTCTCCTTCAAGGATCGCGTGGTCTCGGTGGCGCTCACGCGCGCCAAAGAGCTCGGGTTCGACACCGTGGCCTGCGCCTCCACCGGCAACCTCGCCAACTCCGTGTCAGCCCACGCGGCCAAAGCCGGCTTGCAGCGTTTTATCTTTATCCCGGCCGACCTCGAGATGGGCAAGATCATCGCCTCGCTCATCTACAAGCCGACGCTGGTGGCCGTCGAGGGCACCTATGACGATGTGAACCGCCTGTGCGCCGAGATCGGCTCGAAATACCCCTGGGCGTTCGTGAACATTAATATCCGCCCCTACTATGCCGAGGGCTCCAAGACCTATGGCTATGAAATCGCCGAACAGATGGGTTGGCGCGCGCCGCAGCACATCGTGATCCCGGCGGCCGGCGGCTCGCTGATCACCAAGATCAACAAGGCGTTCAAGGAGCTGAAGCAATTGGGCTTTATCCAAGACGCCGGGACGAAGCTCTACTGCGCGCAGGCCACGGGCTGCGCGCCCATCGTCAACACGATTCAAGCGCAGTCGGATATCGTTAAGCCGGTGAAGCCCAACACGATTGCCAAGTCGCTGGCGATCGGCAATCCGGCCGATGGCTACTACGCAACCAAGGCGGTGCTGGGCTCCGGGGGCTGGGCCGAGTCGGCCAGCGATGAAGAAATCATCGAAGCCATGAAGCTGCTGGCCGAGACCGAGGGTGTCTTCACCGAGACCGCGGGCGGGGTCACGCTGGCCGCGGCGAAGAAGCTCATCGAATCCGGCCGCATCCCGCGCGAGGAATCGCTCGTGATCTGCATCACCGGCAACGGACTCAAGACGCAGGAGCCCCTGCTGGCGCAATTAAAGATCAAGACGCGCATCAAGCCGACACTGGCGTCATTCGAATCGACTCTGGGCGAGCAGCTCGCCGGCCTGGCCACTCGGGCCCGGTAGTCCGCCGCGACGACACACAAGGAGGTCCCATGGCTATTACGGTCCGCATTCCCACCCCGCTGCAGCGCCTGACCAACAGCCAGAGCGAAGTGCCTTGCGAGGGCAAGACGGTCGCCGAGCTGCTGGGCGATTTGGAGAAGCGCTATCCGGGCATCAAGGAGCGCATCTGCGATGCCGACGGCAAGCTACGCCGTTTCGTCAACGTGTTCGTGAACGAAGAAGACATCCGGTTCCTGCAAGGCGACCAGACCGCGGTGAAAGACGGCGATGACGTGTCGATCATTCCGGCGATTGCGGGAGGGGCATGAGCTTCACCAAAGAACACATCGCCCGGTATAGCCGGCAGCTCATCCTGCCGGAGATCGGCCTGCCGGGCCAGCAGCGGCTGCAGGAGGCCTCGGTGCTCTTGATCGGCGCCGGCGGTCTGGGCTGCCCGGCCGCGCTCTATCTGGCGGCGGCCGGGGTGGGCCGGCTGGGGCTGGTCGACGCAGATGCGGTGTCGTTGAGCAACCTGCACCGGCAGGTGCTGCATGCCACGGCGGACATCGGGCGCTCCAAAGTGGAGTCTGCGCGGGAGAAATTAACCGCGCTGAATCCGGAAACCGAGGTGGTGGCGTATCACGCGCGACTGGATGCGGCCACTGCAAAATCTTTTCTGCCTGCGTATGACGTGGTGCTGGATGGGTCCGATAACCTGGCCACCCGGTATTTGGTGAATGACGCGTGCGTGCTGCTGGGCAAGCCGCTGATTTATGGCGGGGCGGTGCAGTGGCGCGGCCAGCTCATGGTGATCCGCCCGGGCCAGAGTGCTTGTTTTCGCTGCGTGTTTCCCGAGCCGCCGCAGCCCGGTGAGATTCCGGATTGCCAAGCCGCCGGGATCCTGGGGGCGACGGCCGGCGTGATCGGCACGCTGATGGCGCAAGAGGCGCTGAAGCTGCTGCTGGGGACGGGCCAACCGCTCGAGAACCAACTCTTGACGTATGACGCCCTCGCCGGGGCGTTCCGGCGCGTGCCGGTGCGCCGCGACCCGGACTGCGCCGTGTGCGGCGTGCACCCGAGCATCCACGCGCTGGTATCCATTGACCTGATGTCCTGCAGCCACAAGGAGGCCTGATGGCACGCAAGCAAGTGACGTTGATTTTCCCCCAGCATTTGATCAAAGAACCGGTGATTTACATGATGTCCAAGGAATTCGACGTGATCCCCAACATCCGCCGCGCGCGGGTGACCGAAAACGTCGGCGAAGTGACCCTGGAGCTCGAGGGCAGCGAGGACGTGCTGCGCAAGGCGGTGGTGTTTCTCGAGAAAAAAGGGGTCAAAGTCGAGCCGGTTGTTGGCGACGTCGTTAGCTCGTAAGGTGGCATGACCTCTTCTTCCGCGGCCCGCCCCTCCCCCGCCGCCCTGGTCCGCGATTACCTGCTTTTGGGCGGGGCCCTTGCGTTGGTCTGCCAGTGGATGGTAGTGCGCGCCCTGCCGCTGCCGCTGCCCGGATTGTGGGATACGCTCTTGCCCGGGCTAGCCATCTTCGGCGCCGCGGCACTGCTCTCCTGGGGCGCGGAACTCGCCCAGTTGGAAATCTCCCAAACCCTCGCCATCGCGTTTCTGGCCCTCGTGGCGGTGCTGCCTGAATACGCGGTCGATATGCTGCTGGCTTGGAAGGCGGGCAAAGAGCCGCACTACATTGCCTTAGCCGCCGCGAACATGACCGGCTCCAACCGGCTCTTGATCGGGATGGGCTGGCCGGCCGTGTTGCTGGCCTACTGGCTGGTCACCCGTAAACAGGCCATCGCGGTGGCGCATGGCCAGCGGCTGGAGCTGTTCACGCTGCTGGTGGCGACGCTCTACGCGTTTCTCATTCCGTTCAAGGGCACGTTTTCGATCGTGGATACCGTGTGTCTCTTGGCGCTTTTTGCCTGGTATATTCGGCGCGCGAGCCAGGTCGAGCACGCCGAGCACGGCGGCTTAGCCGGCCCGCCTGAGCGGCTCGCCCTGCTGCCTCGTACCTGGCGGCAGCTCGTCACCGTCGGGCTCTTTGTGGTGCCTGCGGTGGGGATCTTCCTGGCCGCTGAGCCGTTTGCCGAAGGGCTGCTGCACCACGCGCGCGCGTTTGGGGTGGAGGAATTTATCCTGATTCAGTGGCTCGCCCCCCTCGCGTCCGAGTCGCCCGAATTCGTGGTGGCGATTGTGTTTGCGCTGCGCGGCAATGCCACGGCGGGCCTGGGGACGCTGATCTCCTCCAAGGTCAATCAATGGACGCTGCTCGTGGGCATGCTGCCGCTGGTCTACTCCATCTCCGGTGGCCACCTGCAGCCCATGCCGCTGGATGCGCGTCAGATCGAAGAGGTGTTCTTGACCGCGGCGCAGTCGGTGATGGCGCTGGTGGTGCTGGCCAACATGTCGTTTGGGTGGGGAGAAGCAGCACTGCTCTTCCTGCTGTTTATCCTGCAGTTTTTCTTTCCCACGCCGGAGGTCCGCCTCTGGCTCGGGGCGCTCTACTTGGGCGTCGCGGCCTTGTATCTCTGCCGCCGGCAGGGCCGCCAGGCCCTGGGAGCCCTGCTGCGCAGCGGGTGGGCCAGCCGCCCGGGTCATTGAGTTTGGTCGTTTACGTTCCATGGTTTGCGGCAGTATAATACAACGCTATGGCTAAGACACCCTCACCCAAGAAGCGCCTCAAGTCGTTCGTCTCCAAGTTGACCCGCCGTGCGGTGCAAGCGAC
>JAGVGS010000111.1 GCA_020057015.1 Candidatus Omnitrophota bacterium
ACCCCTGATGGAGACCGTGGTGATGCTGGTGGAGCAAGCGCGGCAGCTCCATGCGCCGTGGCTGCGCCTGCTGCTGGTGGACGATGACGCCGAGGTGCGGCAGAGCACGCAGGAGCAGCTCGCTGCGCAGGGGATTGAAGTCATTACCGCAGACAACGCCGAAGATGCGCTATTGATGCTACGTGGCGGGTTGCAAGTGGATCGCGTCCTCTCTGACTTGCATATGGGGTTGGGCATGAACGGTGAAACGCTGGCGCGCGAAATGACCCAGCGCTATCCAGGATTGCCCGTCGATATCTGGACCGCTGGAGAAATCGAGCCGCAGGTGCGGGAGCAGTTGGAGCGCGCGGGTGCGGTGCGAGTGTTTGTGAAGTACCCGGAGGCGCTGGCGCCTTATGTGACGGCGCTGCGACGCAAGGGCCAGCTGCTGCCGGGGCTGCAAGATCTTGTGGAAGCGACACGCCGCACGCCCACGCTCACCGTCACGGCGGAGGAATTCATGAATCTGGTGAATGCCAAGGGTGCGCGCCATCTCTCCTTGGCTATGGCTCACAATGAGCTGCGCGGGTTGCGGCAACTGGGCCTCGCGGATCGCGTGGGAGCCGAGCGGCCCTATCGCTCTCAATTGGCCGGATGGCTGCGCGGGGCTATCGCGCGCGCCCCGCCGGAGTTCGTCGAGCATCGCCTGGATTCCACGAAGGCCACCTTCCTTCCTCCCTTGTCGGCCCTCAACATCTGGCGCCTCACACCAGCCTCGCGCCCAGCAGCCAAGCAAGCCGTACGAGCACTGCGCGCAGCCTTGCACATCTCATTTCCCATGGGGATCTTTGCCAAGCAACTGGCGCAAGTGCTGGCGACGAGTCTGAAGGGAGAACCTGAATTGAGGCAGTTCGTGCAGAGTCAGCTCGATCAGGGGCTGCGAGACCTGGGCCCGGATTACACGGCAGAGGACTATGGCGGGCTGTTGCGGCGGATCAAGGAGCAGAACCTCCAGTTCATCTGGACGGCGCGATCGCTCGACGTCGAAACGCAAAGCCGCTATGCCACGATGGTGGTCGATTTGTTCCTCAAAGATATTGCGCGGGAGAAGACGCGCCGCTATGGCGAGCCGATGCCCCTCGCGCTGGCCGCCACCAGCAGCTATGGCCGGCGGCAGCTCTCGCCCGCGTCCATCCCGCGGGGATGGATCTTGGTGCCGTCCGGTGTGGGCGATCCCAGCCAGGGGAGCAATGAGCGCGCGCACCAGGCGCTGCAGTTCGTCCAGCAGCAGCTTGAAGCGGTGTTCGGCGCGGCCTGGGAGATGCGCCCAGTGGATGCTCCGCTCGTGCAGCAGCAGCTGCAACCGCTGGCCTGGTCGTTGGATGCGCGCCATGTGGCAGGCAGCGAGAGCTTGTACGGGGACTTTATCGGACGCCGCAATGCGCAAATCCGCGCAGAGCGCACGCCGATGATCCTGGCACTGCTGACGTTTTGGACGCAGCGGCGCATGGCCTTTGCCCGGGCCCATCTGGCGAACAACCTGCTGGCCGGCATCCATGTGCCTGAGCCGGACATCCGCGGCGGCCTGGAGTTCGAGGGCGCCGGGTCGATCAGCGACTGGCAGTACGCAGTCCGTGTGGCGAAAGTGTTCCAGGACGGTGCTGGCGATCTCGCAACGCTGGTGGGCCAGGGGCCGCTGTCTCCTGGAGATTTTGATCAGTTAACGCGCGCGGTGACGTTCCTGCGGCGCACGCGCCATGCGCTGGAAACGGTACAGCAGGCGCACCACAGGCCCTTTGCCACGGTGCTGACCTTCGACCTCCAGGCCGAAGTAGGCCGCCGATTAGGGTATCACAGCCAAAGCGATGAGACCGTCAGAGCGCGCTTTATGCATGATTATTACGAAAACGCCGAAACGGTGTACCGCGTCTCCAAGAAGCTCATGCGCAAGATCGGCCAAGCCGTGAATTCTGCTATCGAACCAGTCGATGCGACCGAGTATCCGGATCTGCCGCGCGGCTACGCGGTGCAGCTGCGTACCGGCACGTTTTCCAGCTCGGTGAGAGGCTTTGTGCACGGCCGCCGCCTGGAGCTGCTCGCCACGCCTGAGGTCAGCTTCGAGAACGAGCCTGAACGGATCCTCGAACCATTCTTAGCGGCCGTGAGGCAGGGCCTGCGCATCGACGAGTCGACGCTGGACCGCATTGAAGAAGCGTGCGAACGGGTGGCTGGCGTGCTGCTCACCGCCCCCCAGGGCGCGCAGGCGCAGCGCATTTATGCCGATCTGCTCACGCTCTTGACGCAAGAAGCGCCCTCCGGCTGGGTGTTGTGGCGATTGCGCGAGATGAGCTATCTGCCGATTCTGATTCCCGAGTATGCCTCGGTCATCCACGAGCCCCGGATGGATCCCAGTTACCGGTTCACCTCCGATATGCACACCGGCAACCTGTTCAGCATTTTCGACAGCCTGATGTTCCCAGGAGAGCAGGTCGACACGGACACACCTGCGAATGAGTCACAACTGCGTGAGGCGCGAGTCGTGGCCGACCGCTTTCTCGAAAAGATCCGCTACCAGCACCTCTCCGGGGTTATCCGGTTCGTGATCGGGCTCCACGAGGTCGGCGCAGCCAAGCGGCTCACGCGTCGGCTCGCCACACGGGAGGCGCTGGCAGCCGCGCGGTCCACCTTCGCGCGCTATGGCATGCCGGTGGAGGGCAACCCGTTCGCCGAGCGGATCCTCTGGCTCTTGGAGCACCAGACCGACCTGGTGCGATTGGCGCGCGCCCGGGATCTCTACAAGCCTGGGGTGATGAGCGCGTACCTCGCCTCGCTGCGCAAAGACCTTGCTCCAGAGGAAGCCCATCTCCGGTTCGTCCTGCTCACGGTGCTGACGCTGGTAGATCAGTGGGATCTGCGGCCATTTCCCGGTTTATGGACTCAGGAGCTGGCACCCCTCTTTTCGCTCATGGGCGACGATTTCGGGGAACCGAATCTGATTCCCTATGTCATCGCCGATGCAGTGAATCATCTCGGCGACCCGTTCGAGGCTGCAGCCGAGGCCGGCGGCCGCTTGCAAGAGTTCCTCGCTTCCGATCAGCCGGCGCTCGTCGAGGTTGAGCAGGACCATGACGGCCGGCCATTCTTCAAGGTCATGGTGGCCGTGCGTAGCGATCGCCAGGGACTGCTCGCCGACATGACCGCCCCGCTGGCAGCGCTCGATCTGCACGTCCGCCAGGCGCGCATTGCCACGATTCCGCGGAAAGGCTATGTGTTGGATCACTTCTACGTTTGGGATGCTGCGGGGGCGACTCGATCAGCCGCTGAGTTGCGCCGGATCATCGAGGAGCGCCTTAATACTATGTTGCGCGATCCCTCGGCGGACCGGCTCGAAGTGCAGCGCCAGGAATTATTGCGCAGCGCCAATGCCGAGACGCGGCAGGGCCGTTTCCCTCTCGCGAAGAGCGCGATGCGAGTGGAGACCAAAGTGACATTCGGGGTGTCACCG
>JAGVGS010000223.1 GCA_020057015.1 Candidatus Omnitrophota bacterium
CAGTAATCGCACTCAGCCTTCACTGCCGCGGCGGTGTTCACATAGCAGACCACGACCCCGCCCGGGTGTTGCCGACGCCACGCGCGGATTTGCGGGGGGATGACCATGTCGGCGAGCGAGCAGCCGGCGGCCACATCCGGAATGAGCACGGTCTTCTCCGGGCAGAGCATCGCGGCGGTTTCGGCCATGAAGTGCACCCCGCAGAAGACGATGACCTTCGCATCGGTTGTTTGCGCGGTGCGCGCCAGCCCTAGCGAGTCGCCGCAGAAATCCGCGACATCCTGGATGGCGCCTTCCTGGTAGTTGTGGGCCAGGATGATCGCATGCTGCTCCTGCTTGAGCAGCGCGATCTTCTCCTTCAGCAGGGCGTGGCGCTCGGCGGGGCGGGCATGACCATTGCCGCTCGCGTGACCGTTGCCATTTTCGTGGCCGTTGCTGTTGGTGTGGAGATGGTGACCGTTGGTCTGCGTCGTAGGCATCGCTCTAGAAGGGCACGATGATCCCTTTCTCCTGTAGTTTGACGACCTTGGGCGCGGTGAAGGTGTAGAGCCTGGCCGGGCGCTGGCGCCCGTGTGTCTTAAACTGCGCCGTCTCTTTCAAGATGCCCAGCTGCAGCATCTTGCGGCGAAAATTGCGTTTATCCAGCCGCTGGCCGAGGATGACCTCGTACGAGCGCTGCAGCTCGGTGAGCGTAAACTCGCGCGGCAGCAGCTGAAAGCCCACCGTGGTGTAGTTGATTTTGTTGCGCAGCCGCTCCAGCGCGTAGGCCACGATGCGCTCGTGGTCGAAGGCCAGCGGTGGCAGCTTCTTGACCGCAAACCAGGCCGCCTCAGAGACCCGCTGGTGGGCTTTGAGCTGGAACTGCTGCGAGTTGACCAGCGCGTAGTACGCCACGGTAATGACCCGGCCTCGGGGATCGCGGTCCGGCTCGCCGAAGGTGTAGAGCTGCTCGAGGTACACGTTGCCGATGCTGGTCTCTTCCTGCAGCTCGCGCAGCACCGCGTCATCCACCGATTCGCCCTCGCTCACCAGCCCGCCGGGCAGCGCCCAGGCGCCGCGGTAGGGCCGCTGCTGGCGCTTCACCAGCAAGACCTTGAGCTGGCCTTCCTGGATCGTCAGCAGCACGACGTCCACGGCAATAGCATGCCGGGCGACGCGGCCATTCGTTGGGGCAGAGGCGGTTGGCGTCATAGCTTAGTGTCCAAGATACACTAAAAGATAGTGTATCAGCGACACTTTGTCAAGCAAAGAGCGCGAAAAGGAGGACTAAGGGGCCGTGGCCGGTGGTGCCGTGGCGGGTTGCGGGGCGGCGGCCGGGGATACAGAAGGGGATGACGAAATCAACGGAGTGGGGTTCACAATGGCATAGTAGCGCGCACGTGAACGTGCTTTGAGGCGTCCCCACACATGCCCCACGACTGCGCCTGGAATGTTTCCAAATGGGAGCAGGTGCGATCCTAAGTAAGTGCCATACGCGGGGTAGAGAATTTTGTAGGCACCGAACTCCTGATGGCGATCACCCGTGGCGGTAAAAAAAAATATGGCGCGTTCGGAGGCATGGTACTCCTCGAACAGTTGTATTCCGGCCAACTGATATAGAAAGGCGTAGGTGCCCTTATGGGGTTGGGTGGAAGAATTATGGGCATGGCCGGCCTCATGAAGGAGAATTGCCGGATGATCAGAATAGAGATATACCGTGTTGGTAGTGGGGTCATAACGGTCCACGCCTAGGAGGTGGCCCACCGGCAACACGGCTAGGACGATGAACCAGGGCAGATCCAAAAGCCGGTACGGCCAAGCGACATGGCTATTCTGGCGCCAGCGCCGAAGATCATCACGGGGCGCCCACTCATTGAGCCGAAAGCGTGTGTCATGAAAGGCTTTTTGTTGGGGGGGAACCGAGTTGATATACCGTACCAGCCACGCTTCAGTCTCAGGAGAGACCGCGTGAAGATCAACCTTCCACGACCATAGGAGCAGCTTAGCGAACAGACCTAAGACATTGCCCAGGCCGTCAACCAGGGGTTGTGGTCGCCCTCGGCTAATCTGCGGATGAGGGCCGATCCCTATATAGGGGGATGTCGTAGCGCATCCCACTAAACCGAAGGATAAAACTACTGCCGTAAAGCGGCGTCCCGCGGTGCGCACAGGCTCTGGGTTACGTCTCACGAAGTCCAGCTTCTTCAACACCCTTGAAGTTAGGAGGCAACTTGTCCTTCTTCCGGAGTTTTTCAATAGTACGTTGGTGCGCTCCGTACTTGTAATACTCAATCGTTCGTCGTTTGTTGATGACCGTACAGGCTTGCAGCCCTGCTGGGAGAGTCCAAAAGGGATTCAGCGGCCAGAGCAAGTTACCCAAAAAATACGCTACGCCTAAACCCGATTCACCTACGTAAAAGTGTCCTACGCCGGGAACCACAAAACTCCAAAAACCCGTTACTGCCGGGCTCTTGAAGGGAATGGGTTCCTGTACGACTTGCCGTTCAAGTAAGCGTCCCCATTCGCGCTCTTCGCTCATAGCGAGTGTGGTGATGCACCCGGCTGTACTTACTGCCAGTAAGAGGGCCATGCCGATTTGCGCATTGCGCCGAATCATCTCCCAGCCCATCCCTTTCCCTCCCCATGATCAGGTGTATTTTTACGCACCTCCCCCAACACATCACAGTAATCCTAGATACTACAGGCAGTGCTGTCAATTGATAGCATGTCGGAAATATGCTTATACGGAGACTGGTTCTGCAGTCGTGGCTTGCTGCAAGTACGCCTCGAGCACGACCTTGTTGACCTCGAGCTTCGCATCCCGCGTGAGCGCCACCACGCTGTCGTACCACTTGTGGTCTTTGCCTTGCTGGCGCGGCATGCTCACAAACAAG
>JAGVGS010000083.1 GCA_020057015.1 Candidatus Omnitrophota bacterium
CACCAGCGCCGTCATCGGCAACACCTGACGCCCCTTCAGCAACAGCTGCACCCGATAGCGGCCGCGCAGCTTGGGAATGCGATGCGGGGCCGGCCCCAGCAATACCAGGCGTTGGCGCTTCCCCTGGCGCTGCAAGGCCTCCTTCAACGCCAAGGCTGCAGCCTCCACGCGCGGGGCCTTGGGGCCCAGCACGGTCAACTCCACCAAGTGCACGAAGGGCGGCAGTTGCACGCGCCGGCGCATAGCGAGCTCCTCGACGTAGAATCGCCCATAGTCATGCGCCTGGGCGGCCTGAATCGCGTAGTGCTCCGGGCAGTACGTCTGCACAATCACGCGCCCGGCTTTTTCCCCGCGCCCCGCGCGGCCGGCCATTTGCGTCAGCAGCGCAAAGGTGCGCTCGCCGGCGCGGAAATCCGGCAGATTGAGCGACGTATCCGCCGAAATGACGCCCACCAGCGTGACGTGCGGAAAATCATGCCCTTTCGCGATCATCTGCGTGCCGACGAGCAGCCCAATTTGGCGCTGGGACATCGCCTCATAGAGCGCTTGGTGCGCGCCCGGGCCGCGCATCGCATCCAGATCCATGCGCGCAATCGCAGCCTGCGGAAAGGAGCGATGCAGCTCGGATTCCACCCGCTCGGTGCCGCTGCCCCGCAGGCGGAAGTACCCTTTCTCGCACGCCGGGCACATCTCCGGCAGCGCCTCGTGATGCCCGCAATGATGGCAGATGAGCTGCGCTTTGGCCGCATGGTAAATCAGCGGCAGGATGCACTGCGGGCAGCGCAGCACGATCCCGCAGACCGGGCATTGGATCGTGCGCGCAAAACCCCGGCGATTGAGCAGGAGCATCGCCTGCTCGGCGCGCGCAACCGTCTGCTCGAGCGCCCGATGCAGCGGCCGGGAAAAAGGGCCAAAGCGCCGCCGGGTAGACCACTCGTTGCGCAAGTCGACGATCTCGACCTGCGGCAATGCCCAGCCGCCCACGCGCTCAGGCAAGGAGATTACATGCTGCGGGCTGCTGTGCGTCGCGGCATAGTACGTTTCAATCGAGGGCGTGGCACTGCCGAGCACCAGCAGGGCTTGGGCTAGGCGTGCGCGCTCGAAGGCCACTTCGCGCGCATGATAGCGTGGGCTCTCGGCCTGTTTGTACGCCGCATCATGCTCTTCATCCAGAATCACAAGGCCCAGCGCCTGTGCCGGCGCAAAAATCGCTGAGCGCGGCCCGATGAGCACCCGGGCGTCGGCCTGCAGCAGCCGCTGCCAGGTCTGCGCGCGCTGCCGCGCCGTCAGCCGGCTGTGCCACACCGCCACGAGGCGGCCAAACCGCGCCTCAAAGCGCTCCAGGGTCTGGGGGGTGAGCGCAATTTCAGGGATCAGGCAGATCGCTGAGCGGCCCTGGGCCAAGGTCTGCGCGATCAGTTGCAGATACACCTCGGTCTTGCCTGAGGCGGTGACCCCATGCAACAGCGCCCAGTCGAACTGGTGCTGTGCGAGACTGCGACCGAGGCGCTCGAGTGCGGCCTCTTGAGCGGTGGTTGGTGCCAGGGGGAGGGTGGGCTCATGGACAGGGGTGTGCGCCTCAAGGGCTGCGGCAGGCTTGTTCATTGTGAGCCGCAACGCCGAGGGCACCATCGCAAAAAGCGCCTCGCCCAGGCTGCAGCCGTAGTAGGCGGCCAGCCATTGCGCCAATTGCCAGCGCTGCGCATCAATCAGGGGCATCGGATCAAGGACCCGTCGGATCGCCTTGAGTTGGGCAATGCGGCTTGCCCCCACCAGCCCGGTGACCAACCCCACGCGCTCCCGCGGGCCAAAGGGCACGAGCACGCGCATGCCCCGCTGCACCGCGTCTGCTTGTGCCGCTGGAATCGTGTAGTGGAAGGAGCGCTCCAGTGCGAGGTTGAAGATGACCTCGGCGATCATCTCCCGAGCACTTTCATCACCACCTGCAGGTCAGCCCACGTATCTTTCTTGGCCGGCGGGTTGCGCAAGAGATACGCTGGATGAAACGTCGGCACCACCGGGATCCCGCGGTAGTCGCGAATCTGCCCGCGCACTTTCGTGATCGCCGCGTAGGGGCCTAAGAGCGCCTTCGTGGCCACGGCCCCCAGCGTGCAGATCACCTGTGGTGCCATCAACGAAAGCTGTGCCTCGAGAAACGGCTGGCAAGCCTCCAGTTCCTCGGGCAGCGGCGTGCGGTTGCCGGGCGGGCGGTGTTTGAGCACGTTGCAGATATACACCTCTTCGCGCTTCAGGCCCATCGCGCCGATCATCTTCGTGAGCAGCTGGCCGGCCGCGCCCACGAAGGGCACGCCTTGCAGGTCTTCATCGCGGCCCGGGGCTTCGCCGACAAAGACCAGGCGCGCCTGCGGCGTGCCATCGCTGAACACTGCTTGGGTGGCGGTTTGATACAGCGGACAGCGCTGGCAGGCCCGCACCTCGGCAGCGAGTGCGGCCAGCTGCGCGCGCTTGGACGGGCGCGGCAGCACCGATACGCCAAAGCGCGCCAGGCCCTCGGCATGTTGACGAGCCTGCCGTGCCAAGCGCGGCCCTGGGGAGCTCATCGCGTCTGGGCCGAAGGGAGCTTGGCCAGCAGCGGCAGAATCACTTCTCGGGCAATGTCTGCCGCGGCCTGGGGGCGGCCCAGCGCCTTGGCCTGCGCTTGCATGCGATGCAAGCGACTTGGATCGATGAGACAATATTCCACGGCCTGGGCCACGGCAGCCGGCGTGTGGGCAATGACCCCGGCGCCGTGCGCAGCCACGTACTGGGCATTCATGCGCTCTTGTCCTGGAATGATGTGATACAGCACGAGCGGCTTGCTGCAGGCGAGCGCCTCGCTCACAGTGAGGCCCCCAGCCTTGCTCACCACCAAGTCGCTCAAGGCCATGCACTCTGCCATGGTATCGATAAAGCCAAACACCCGCATCGGCATGGGGCTTTGGAGGGCGCGCTGTTCCAAGCGCCGGCGGATGATTTCATCTTCGCCGCACACCACCAGTAATTGCAGCTGGCCGGGCCGAGGGCCTTCGAGAGCCAGCAAGGCCTCGACCACCTGCTCAAACTGCCCCACGGTCGTGCCTCCGCTGGTGACCAGCACCGTGCGGCGCTGGGCCTCCAGCTTCAGGCGCTGGCGCCAATCCAGCACATCAATTGCCGAGCCAAAGGCCGCAGCCACCGGGATGCCCAGTTGCCGCAGGCGATGGTGCGACATGCCGCGCTCACCAGCCACCAGCAGGCTCTGCGGCGTGGCCACGATCATCATCTCACATTCTGGGGTGAGCCAAAAGCGATGCGGATGCAGGTCCGTCACCACGACCACCAGGGCGGCCTTGAGCCAGCCGGCTCGCTTGGCCGCACCGCACACATCGGCAGGGAGAAAATGAGTGGTGACGATCAGCGCCGGCGGATGGGCCACGACCCAGGCGCGAAAGCGGCGCGTCATCAAGCAATTCCACGCGCGGCGCAGCGGCTGCAGCCCCCGGTAGAGCGCCTGCCCATCCACGGCATGGTAGCTGAATTTCCACACCCAGGACGCGTGGCGCACGAGAAATAGATACGACCAGCCGTAGCCCTGGCGAAACCATCGGGGGGCAAACGTCAGGAACTCCAGGCACTGAACGTCGGCCTCCGGGGCGGCGGCTGCGATGGCCTGCGCCAGTGCTTCGGCCGCCCGGCGATGCCCGGTCCCGGCCGTCACATAGGTGACGAGAATGCGGGGCTTAGCCACGAGCGACACGCGCGGTGCGAGCCTACGCCGGCGCCGGCAGGTGGCGGAAGTAGTCGTAGAACCCGGAGAGTTTGGCCCAGAGGATCATCAGGTGCACGTCCTTATCCGTCATTTTGATCCGGCGGATCGCAAACAAATCGAGCCCGTTGCGATGAAACGTGCGGTTCGTCGTAAAGGCCGCGGCGTAGCCGGCTTCCCGGGCGAGCTGCTGGGCTTCGGTCGTGAAGCCCCCGACCGGATAGCTCAGATACGCGACGGATCGACCAACCGCCTGCTCGATCTGTTGCTTCGAGGCGCGAAACTCCTCCTGCACCAAGGCCGTTGCCGCCCGCGGCACATACGTATGATGCACCGTGTGGCTGCCAATGGTGAACCCATCGGCCGCGATCTCCCGCAGCTGGGCCCATGTGATAAATCCCGGCAGCCCGACTTCGGCGGTGGCCACGAACACGGTCGCCGGAAACCCAAAGCGCTTCAGCAGCGGCCAAGCCACGGTATAGGTCTCTGCGTAGCCATCATCAAACGTAATCGCCGTCACCCGCGGCGGCAGGCGCTGCCCTGCTGCCAGTGCGCCCACCAGCCGCTCCACGGGCCAGACCTCGAACCGGTGCTGCTTAAGGAACGCCAAGTGCTGCTCAAACACCTCGGGAATCACCGTGGGCACATGGTCGCCTTTGTGGGCGCCGATTTTATGGTAGCCGAGAATAGGGATGTAACGCTTCATAGCTTGCGCGCCATCACGAGCGTATAGCGCCCTTGGGTAGCTTCGGCCGGCGTAGCGGCCTTCAATTCCGCCTCCAACCAAACGTGCCGGGCTGTTTCGTCGAGCTGCGAGGGGCTGAAACCCTGCTGCCACGCCTGGCGGTCAATCGGCGAAAGCGTCACCTCGGTCAACCCGAGCTCCTGATAGAGGGTCTGCAATTGCTCGGCTGTCTGCCAATTGAAATAGTTGCCGCCCAACAGGGCGCCTTCGCCCGTGCGCAGCACGCGCGCGACCGCTTCGGTATCCCCTGCCCGCAGCGCTTGCTGCTGGTAATAGAACGGTGAGCGGTGCGAGGCGCACAGCAGGCCGCCAGAGCGCGTCGCGCGCACGAGGGCCTGCAGGATGGCTCGGAAATTCGGACACAGGTACAAGACTTCCAAACACAGCACGAGGTCAAACTGCCGCTGCGGCGAGCGCTTCAGCACTGCAACAATGTCCCCCTGGATCAGTTCGGCCTGCAGACCCGCCTGGCGCAGGTGCGCCTTGGCCCGGCGCAGCCCAAAACCGGACGCATCCACCCCTGTGACCCGAAACCCCTCCCGCGCCAAGGGGAGCACGAAGCGTCCGGCCTGGCAGCCGGCCTCCAGCACCGTAGCGGGCGGCGCCACGCCAACGCTGCGCGCGCGCGTCAGGATCTGCGCCAAATACACCCCGGCGAAGCACGCCTCGTTGGCGTCCTTGTGCATATCGTAATAGGTCGGGTCGTAGTCCGCTACGGATCGCAGGGCCTTGCGGATGAAGCGCGCAATCGGATGCGCCATCAGCGCCCCGCCTCTGTTCGACGAAAGAAGAGGTTCGTGTAGCCCCGCCCGTGCGCGCAGAGCTGCGGCAGCTGAGCAATGGTCGCGGGCACCAAGCGCCCCGAGGGCTCTTCAATGCGATAGACGCCGAATCCCGCCTGGGCGACTTCATCCGCCAGTCGCTGGCGCAGCCCCGCCTCAGGCCACGAGCGCTCAGGCCAGATTTCCATCATGATCCAATGCACCCGCCGGACAGCCAGCAACTCGCGCATGCCGGCCCAGACCGCGCCCTCGGCCCCCTCGACATCGATCTTCAGCACATCAATGTCCGGCAAGCCGTGCGCCTTCCAAAACGCATCCAACGAGGTCACCGCCACCTCAAGATCGTCCGCCCGCTGAGTGGACACGAGTTGATGAGCGCCGCGGTTGGTGGTATCGCACCGTAGCCACGCAGTGCCGGGCTGCGCCCCCACCGCCTGGCCATGACCGTCGCCTGTGTCAGCGCGTTGTCCCGCACATTGGCCTCCAGGAGCGCCCGATTGCCTGGGTCAGGTTCGAAGGCGATCACGCGCCCCGAAGGCCCGACGCGCTCGGCGGCCAGCACGGTGTAGAATCCGACATGCGCACCGATATCGACGACGCACTGCCCGGGCCGGAGGGCTTTGAGAAAAATCGGCACCTCCCACTCTTCATGCTGGCCGGTGAGCAGGAGGCTTTGCGTGAAGTACCGATCGCCCAAGTCCAGATGCCACCAGCGGCCGTGGATACGCTCGAGGATGGTCCCTTCAGCCGGACACACCCGCCGGTAAAGCCAGCGCGTGGCCTTCCACAGCGGGCGCCAGCGGATGAGCCCTGATTCGCGGAGGACGCGACAATGCCAGCGTAAGGCGCGAAACGCCCAGCGTTGCATCTCAAGCAGCCAAGACTAGCGCTTGCCACCCGCCCCAGAAACCATCGTCGCTTGCTGCCGCGACAGCTGCACTTGCTGGCGCCAATACTCCAAGAGATCCGCGAGAGTCTGCTGCAGAGGGATCGTCGGCTGCCATCCTGTCTGCTGGGCAAAACGGGACGCATCGCCTCGAAGCACCAGCACGTCGCTGGGACGCAGCCGTTGCGGATCCACCCGAATCTCCGTGTCCGCGGGCGATAAGGCCCGTAGCATGTCGAGCACTTCTCCAATACCCCAATCATGCCCGGAGCAGAGATTGTACACCTCGCCAGACTCCCCGCGCTCCAATGCCAGCCAATAGCCGCTGACAATGTCCCGCACATCGGTGAAATCCCTGCGGGCGTCCAAGTTGCCGACTGCGATCACGGGGGGCTGCAATCCCGCTTCAATGAGGGCGATTTGCTTCGCAAAGTTCGAGGTCGCGAACACTTCCCCACGCCGCGGGCCCGTATGATTGAACGCTCGCGTCCGCACGATGTGAAGCCCATAGCTCTTCGCGTACTGGTAGCCCATGAGATCCTGCGCCACCTTCGAGACGCCATAGGGACTTAAGGGGCGCAAGGCTTGACCTTCGCGGATCGGCAGCTCCTGAGGATGCACCAACCCATACTCCTCTGAGCTGCCCGCGATGTGCACCCGGGCTCTAGGCGCCACCTGTCGGATGGCTTCAAGCAAATTGAGTTGCCCGATGATATTGGTCGTGAGCGTTTCCGAGGGGGCGGTCCACGACACACCCACGAAGGACTGGGCCGCCAAGTGAAACACCCAATCGGGCTGCACCTCGCCAATGACCCGCCTGATGGACGTCGCATCCCGAATATCGCAATCGTACAGCATCACACGCGGCTTCAGATGCTCAATATAATCGGTCTTGCTGCGCCAGCGCTCGATGCCAAAGAGCTCCACGTCAGGTTGCTGCAACACAAACTCCGCCAAGTGGCTGCCGACAAAACCCGTAATGCCTGTAATCAAGACGCGCATGACTCGCTCCCCTTTGCTGGGCACGGCTCCAGGCGGTCGCGCACAAGCTCCCAATACTTGGCCCACTTGAGAAAATTGACCCACGTGTAGAGCATCGCGAAGATGAGGCCATGCCATCCCTCGCGATAGCCCTGTTTCTTCACATAGCTCTTCCAGAAGAGCTTAAGCGGGCGGATCGCCATTTGATACCGCACCTCGCGAGCCGGCAGCACGCCGCGCGTCTCGAGCAACTCCTGGGCCTCCAGGCTCGTGTACCGGTTGTGGCGGGTGACAAACTGCTCCAGGCTGCTGAAGGGAAAATGGAGCACCGCGGCGTCCAGCACCCCAGCGCTGCCCTGGATCTGGAGCACATGGTGCACCCGTCCCTGGAAATGGCAGCGCGAACGCCGATAGAGCGTGTAGTAATGATACTCCCAGCCGCCGCGGGTCATCCAATGCCCTAGAAAATTGCTCTTGCGGCGCAGCTGAAACGCCACGTGCGGGGTGCCCGTGGTCAAGAGCGCCTCGAGCGCTTGCCGCAGCTCCTCGCTCACCACGTCATCGGCATCGAGTGCGAGCACCCAATCATGGCTTGCCGCCTCAGCACCTAAATTACGCTCATCCCCGAAGTTGCCGGCAAACGCATGCGGCACGACGTGGGCCCCGTACTCCGCGCAAATTGCCACGGTGCGGTCCGTGCTCAGGCCATCCACCACGACAATTTCATCCACCCACCGGATGCTCTCCAGGCACCGGGCCACCCGCACCTCCTCGTTCTTGGTGAGTAGCACGGCAGTAATGGCCTCACGCGGCATGGCGCAGGGCCCGATACTTCTGGTAGCTTTTCCATTGATAGGCCCCACCCATCCAGGCGGCAAACCACCCCAGGCGCCCATCGCGAAACCCCTGCTTGAGCACCAGCGTGCGGAAGAACCGATCGATGGTCCGCCACAGCGCCTTGCCAACACTCATGCGTCGCTGATCAGCAACCCACTTTTGGGCCTCCAAGGCGGTCTGGCGTTCGAGCTTGCGACGGTAATCCGCCGTGTCCCGGTAGGAATAATGGAGCAGATCAGCCTTCAATGTGCCGGCCGGGGGGCCGAAGGCGCGGGGATGGACAGAGACTTCTTCCCACCGAAACACCGAGCGCTTGAAGAGCTTGAGTTGCGCGCTCGGGTACCAGCCGCCATAACGCAGCCAGCGCTCGCCGATGTAGTTGCGCCGCGGAATCGCGTAGGTCTCGTGGGATCCGGAGGCCAGGGCCTGGGTGATCTCTTCGGCCAACGCGGGGGTGACGCGCTCATCCGCATCGAGGCTGAGGATCCACTCATGTTGGGCCTGGCTGTGCGCCCAATTGCGATGGCGCCCTTCGATCTCCATGCGGCGCCGGATCACCCGGGCGCCCAAGCGCTCAGCGAGTGCTGCGGTGTCATCCGCGCTCTCGTCATCGACCACCAGCACCTCCGCGGCCCAGCCCTGCACGCTGCGGATGCACGCCTCAATGCGCGAGGCCTCGTTCTTGGCGAGGATTACGACTGTGAGCGGGAACGTTGCTGGCATGCGGACGTAATCGCCTCAAGCTCTTCCTCGACCACGATGGCCCGGTGCCAACTCTGCAGCGCCCGAACCACTTGGCTCCAGAAACCTTTGGGCGTCACAATAACGTCAAAAGGCTTTCTGCGGGTGCGCACCAGCACGCGCCAGAGCGCCAGCCACGGCACCATGCGCTGTCCGCCGCAGTGCCACTGCACATCAGCATGCGGCACGATGCCTGCCGAGACACACAGCGCGCGCAGATCCGCCGCCCCACTTCTGACCGCATACGCGTACACATGCGTGCGCCGCCGCGCCAAACCTACCAACTGCTCCAGCCATCGCCGCAATTCCGGAGAACCGGCCTGCAGCGGCTCAAACCGTGGCCACAGCACGCGCACCCGCCGTCCCCAGCGCCGCGCGCACCAGTCGCGATTGCGCGCAAAAAGCGCTTCACGTTCCGGCATCTTGCGCACGGTCTTATGCTCCGCATGGTAGACATAGGCCCCGTGGGCCACAGCGCAACGAAACCCTGCTTGCTGCACGCGCATGCAAAAATCCTCGTCTTCAAAAAAGATCCTGTCCACTTCTTCGCTAAAGCCCCCGATGCGCTGAAGCACCTCGCGCGTGATCAACATGCAAAAGCCGATGCACATTCCCACTTCGGTGTACTGGCCGGCACGCTGGCGAAGGCGCGCGGCATACGCCTCGAGCGCCTGGCCTGGGGCCGGCGCCTCGCCAAAGGTGCTGCTGCTGGGATTGATCACACCAAGATCACGGTGCGCTTGCGCCAGGGCGATCAGTTCTTCCAGCCATCCCGCCGTGAAGATCAGATCGTTGTTCAAAATGCAGGCGTAAGGCGCGGTGGATGCCCGAAGACCCCGGTTCATGCCGCGGGGGAACCCCTCGTTGGCATCGTTCTGCAGCAGCACGACTTCCCGAATGCATCCTTGCGGCTGCACACCCTTCAGATACGTGCGGACGGCTGGTTCGCTGCCGTTATCGACAATGAAGAGCCGGCAGGGCACTGTGGTCGCTGCAAACAGGGTCTCCAGGCAAGGCTGCGTTTCCTCGAGGTGGTTCCAGCTGAGCAGGATGAGATCGCAGACGATGCGCCGCACGTCCGCCTCCTGCGTCTGGGGATCCTCACGACCTGGAGTCATTGGCTCGCCAGACCGCGCGATGCCAGCTCTTGCGACGCTTGCTGCACCCGGTCCACCGAAGCTTGCGTCTTGCCCCAAGCCACGAGCTCCTCCAAGCCCTGCTTCAGCGTGGCACTGGGACGGTAGCCGAGGGCGGCGAGTTTGGTGATGTCCGCATAGCAATGCCGGATATCCCCGGCGCGATACTTCAGCGTCAGTTCCGGCTCCAGGGGCACGCCATACAACTGCGCCAGCACCCGGGCCACTTCCCCGATGCTCGTGGGCTGACCCGTTCCCACATTGAAGACTTCGTAATCCGCACGCACATCCTCCATGACGAGGAGGTTGGCGCGCACGATGTCGCGCACATGCACGAAATCACGGGTCTGCGCCCCATCTTCATACACCAATGGGCGGTGCCCATTCTTCAAGCGGGCGGAAAAGATGGCGCAGACACCTGTGTAAGGATTTGACAAGGCTTGGCGCGGCCCATACGCGTTGAAGTACCGCAGCGCCACGGTGGGGATCTGATATGCACGGCCCACCGTCAGGCATAACTCTTCTTGATCGCGCTTGGACACGGCGTACACCGATGTCGGCTCCAGCGGCTTGCGCTCCCCTGTGGGGGCGGACGCGGCCGCCTCGCCGCAACTCGCACAGCGCATCTCCCACTCGCCGCGCTTCAGCTGTGCCAGCCCGCGCAAGGACGGCGCGATAGGGCCGCAACGCTCGCATCGGTACTGCCCCTCGCCGTAAATGCTCATGGAGCTGGCGACCACGAGCTTCTTCAGCGGCACGCGATCGTTGACGATCACATCCAGCAGGATACCCGTGCCCAGGGCGTTGGCGGCGACATAATGCTCGATCGCATACATCGATTGGCCCACGCCCACCACGGCCGCCTCATGAAACACAACGTCGCTTTGCCGCAGCGCCTGGCGCAGCATGGCGCGATCGCGCACGTCGCCGCTTACGTATTCGGCCGCCGGGTTCAAATACTCGGGGCGGCGGCCTTCGTGCACCTGGGGATCAAAATTATCCAACACCCGCACCCGGTGGCCGCCCTGCACCAACGCGTCCACCAAGTGTGAGCCGATGAACCCAGCACCCCCGGTCACGAGGACGTGCATGCCTGCGTGTCCTTTCCATCAACGGTCAGCGCCCTGACCAGCCCCTGCGCCGCCAGATACGCCCAGAGTTGTTTGAACCGCTCACGATACGTATGATGTTGCCGGACGGTCTCGCACCCCCGTCGTGCGATGACGTCGCGCTCCTCGGCGTGGGTCAAATAATAGGCCACCAACCCCGGCATCTCGCGCAACGAACGGTAGGCCACAAAATGACGCCCCGCCTCCAACCCAAGCTGCGCGTAATCGTCGTCTCGAATGGCATTCGTTACCAGCAGGCATCCCGAGGCCATCACTTCAAACGCCCGCATGTTTACGTCATCTGCTATTGAGTAATTAAAGCCGATCTTAGCCTGACTGTAAATCTCGGAAATACGCTCGTAAGGTGCGGAGCCGATCTGGCTGATCGGGTACTGCTCGCGCAGCGCTTGCAGCACAAACTTTCTCGGAATCCCGCCCTCGGTTCCGACGAACCCAATATCCCAGCGCCGCGGTCCCGGCAACGGCCGGTGCCATTCCGGATCGCAGGCCAGCGGCACCCACGCAGCCCCCAGCGCGTGCGCCGCCCGCTGATGGCAGCAACAGAGCGCCTCAAACCGCCGAGCCATGCGCCGGATCTTCCGCCAGCTATGCGGCAAGTGGGTATCAATCGCATAAAAAACCGCCGGACGGCAGTGCACGGGCAGCGGCCGTTCATAATCATCCCCATGGTCCACTCGGAGGTAGAGATCATACCCCCCAGGGATGCGGTCAGCGTCTCGCAACCACCAATGCTCCGCAGCCAAGCCCAACTGCTTTGCCGCGCGGCAAAAATAGATCCCGGTCGTCTCCGGGCGCGCACTGTCGAAGATCAGCGCCACGCGCATGACCCTGCACTGCCGGCTTGCGCATAGGAGACGACATCCGTAGAATACCCTGTATGGAAATCCTCGATGTCGGTTGCGGCGATGCCCGCGACGCCCGCGCCACCGTCGGCATTGATCTTCGCAAGCACCCCGGCGTGGATGTGGTGCACAACCTGGAGCAGTTCCCCTGGCCCCTGCCCGAGGCGCAATTTGACCGGGTCATTCTGCGCGATGTCATTGAGCATCTGGACGACGTTGTGGGGACGATGGAAGAGCTGCACCGCATCTGCAAGCCGCAGGGCATCATTGAAATTTGGACGCCCCATTTCGCCCATCCGAATTCCTTCCATGACCCCACGCACAAGCATCACTTTACCCTGGCCACCTTTGATTATTTTACCGGCGACCGCACCTACCCGCGATATGTGCGCTGCCGCTTTCGCATGGCGGTCCGCCGGTTGCTCTTTGACAAACATGAATGGACAGGCCGATGCCTCGCCCGGCTCAGCGAGCGCCATTACGAAAAGCATTACTCTCACCGGTTTCCTCCACGGGGTTTGTACTTCGAACTGCTAGTGCTGAAATAGCCTCACCCGACACCGGGATGCCGCCGCGCGAGAGGACGTAGCGCCCATCCGGCCCCAGCGCGATAAGCGCCAGCGGCCGGCGCAGCAGGCGGGCCAAGAGAATCCAGCGCCGCTGAGATTTCTCATTATCAACGAGCAAGGCGCTCAGGCGTCCGATCCCAGCCAAGTACAGCGCAAGACCCAAGACCGCGGGCACAAACCACGAGCGCGGGACATCCACGATACGAACGCCCGCGAGGGGGCGGATCAGCGGCCGCGCGGCGCCCAGGCGTCCTTTCACGACATGGTAGCAGCCCCGGCCCTCACGGCTCAGCATGATGGAGTATTCCCGGGCCGCCCGCCACTCGCGCTCTACCAACGAAAGCACAACCTGCCTAGTGGGTGCGGTCAATTCGGCGCTTCCGTCAGGAGTGCCACACAGGCCTCGATCACCTCGGCCGCGTCGATCGTCGTGAGACACGCGCGCTCGTAAGGGCATGGGGGCAACCGGAACTGATGGTAACACGGGCGACAGGCTAACTCCATCCGGCAGACCACCCGGTGCCGAGGGTTCGTCATGGGATAGGGCCCGTAGACCACCGGATCAACAGGGCCGAATAGCGAAACAGTGCGCACCTGTTGGCTGACCGCCAGGTGCAGTGGGCCGCCATCGTTGCAGATCACGAGGTCCAGTTCGCTCAAGAGACTGACGAATCCTCCCAGGTTGGTTTGGCCGCTTACATCCACCGCCAGGCCTTTCATCTGTTGCGCAACTTCTTGGCACGTCTGGCGATCCGCGGCCTCGCCGAACAGCAAAATGTGTGCCTGGAAGCGCTCCTGCAGGGCATCCGCGACGGCTGCAAAGCCGGCGGCCCCCCACCGCCTGAAGGGCGCGCCGCTGCCCCAACTCACCCCGCCGGCAGGAATGATGCCCACCCGCGGCCGGTGGCGGTCCAGCTGATGCGCTGCCAGCCACTGTCTCGCCCAGTGGTGATCCGTGTCGGAGGGCTGGAATTCGAGCCGCTCATGGCTCCCCCGGACTCCGAGCCATGCCAGCAGCTCCCAGTAGAAATCGACGATATGACGGCCATGGTAGCCCTCAATATCAAACGCCTCGCTGAGAAACCTCCCGCGGGCTTTATAGTTGAAGCCCACCCGCCTCGGCACCCCCAGCAGCCGCAGCAGAAAGCTATAGCGCTCGCCGAGCGAAAGGTCGATCGCGAGGTCAAAACGCCGTCGGCGGATCTCGGAAAGCAGCTGCCCCAGGTAGGCCAATCCTCGTAGGGGCGCGCGGCGCCACAATCGGATGGCATCATCCTTCTCGTAGACAAAGACCTCGTCAACATGCGGATTGGTCTTTAGGACGGGTTCGGTCCGCCGGTTGCACAGGTAGCCCAGGAAGCTATGAGGAAAAGCCTTCCGCACCGCGCTGACGAGGGGCGTGCTGAACAGCACATCCCCGATGCCGAACGGATTGACGATCAGAATGCGCTGCGGCGCGCTACGCGGCCTAGCCCACATAGCCCTTGACAGCCTCTAGCACCTCCTCGACACTGATGTCTTCCATGGAAGGCTTGGCGATGACGGTATGGCGTTGCCCCCAAGGGCCCCAGCGCCCTGGACCTTCGGCCGCAGCACTCGTCCCGAACAACGCCACGACAGCGGTACCCACGGCGGCTGCTAAGTGGACCGGTCCGCTGTCATTGGAAATCAAGAGTCTCGCCTGCTGCAGGACGGCTGCCAGCTCCTGCAGGTCCAAACGGCCGACGAGATCATACACCAGGCTGTGCGATGGCACGAGTGTCGGCACGCGCGCCTGCATCGCCCGCTCACCGACAATCGCCACCGGCAGATGCCACGTCTCTGTGAGCCGGCGAATCAGCTCGGCATATCTCGCCAGGGCCCATTCTTTCTTGGCTGTTGAGGCCCATGGATGGATGACCGCCAAGTGCCCCACCCCTCTCCAGCCCTGAACCTCCAGGATCCTCTGGCTTTGCTTCATGGCATCCTCGGTAGGCCTAAGACGCCACTCCGGAAGCAATCGTAGCAGAGGATCAAACACCTGCAGCAAGGCGAGGTTGGACTCGACTTCATGCCGCCAGCCAGCCTGGCGCGTGTCTTCAAGCGTCCGGTTGAGCAGCCCACCCCATTTTCTGCGATAGCCGACACGCAGCGGAATGCCTGCAAGCCATACCGCCAGATGCAGCTCTTTCGACGCGTTGGACACGATGGCCGCATCAAAATGATGCGCCCTCAACTGCCAGCCCAGACGCAGAGCCCGCCACCACCAGAGTCTCCGATCCCCTGGAGCGTGGGGCAGCACCCCTGCAATGCCCGGTATCGCCCGCATGAGCTCCGCAAGCTGTGGTCGCACCAGCAAGGTGATGCGCATCTCGGGATGCCTGCCGGCCAGGGCCGCCAGGGTTGGCAGGTTAAGAATAGTTTCACCGAGACGATCAGTGCGGAGATACACCAGCCGATCGACCCGCATCGCGGATGGCTGGCTAGGTCAGCTGAGCTTCTACGATGGCCGCCGGGCTTGCTGAGCCAGGCTCACGCACCGCGCTGGATTCGTGCGAGCTCGACATCCGGATCCGCTCCGCCAGGCCAAGCGCCAAGCCGGCCAGCATCCAGAATAACACCGCGTGGCGCAGTGAATAGAAGTTCGTGTCGATGCCAGCTTGAGCAAGAAAACCCACGAGTCCCGCAATGAGGGCAGCCAACAACGCCCGCAATGGTCCATCCGCTGTCCGGCGCACTTCTCGGAACAAGTATAGCCCCATCTGCGCGAGTAGCCACACAAACGCCACTAACCCGATGAGGCCGGTTTCAGCCCACATCTGTAGATAGCAATTGTGTGCGTACCGCGGCTGTTGTTCCCCCCCCACCCAGTAACGGAGGTAATTGGCCATAAAGGTGTTCAGCCCGTGGCCGACGAGGGGCCGCGTACGGATCATGCCCCAAGCAGCTTGCCACATGAACCATCGGTCCTGCATGCCGCGATCCACCCATCTTGTGACAGTGTGCATGCCTCCCGTCGGCACGAGGATCGCCGCACCCAAGCCGATCCCAAGCATGAGAAAGACCATGAACGGTCCGCGCAGCCATCGACTTAACCAGAAGCCGCAACCCAGCGCGATGACAAATCCTATCCACGCGCTTTGGGCTTCAGTGCGAATCAGACAACCGGCTGCGACGCCGACCACACCCCACACTCCGACACGTGGCACACTACGGACGTGACCCGTTAGGGCGATGAGGATAGGAATTGCCACGAGTAGATACGTCCCCAAATCGATCGGGTTCTTATATGGGCCTGTCATTCGCTCATAGACTATCCAGGAATAACCCCGCAGCAATCCCCTTCCCGTGAGTTCCTGCGTGATCCCTTCGAAGGCTACCAAAAGTGTGGACCAGGCCATGAGCATCCCGCAGCGCTCGGCGACTCCTGGCCTGACACCGAGATCAGCGACCGCCATAAAGAGGAGTAGGTATTCAAGCCACTTGTTTACGAGCCCATTCAAGCTTAGAGCCTGGTCGGTGCTCACCAAGACTGAGAACGCGAACACGCCAACGCAACCTGCCAGAGCCCATATCACGGGTCGGACCTGCGGCCGCAACCAGAGAGTTTGCCACCGTGTGCGCGGATTGCAACGGTCGCATAGCCACCCAAGAATGAGCAGGCTGGACGAGATCTCGGCCACTGCGTTGGAAAACGGCAGGAGCAGGAAGAGGAGAAACAAAGCCACATATTGCACAGAGGCCGAGAGGCGGCGCAGCTCGTCCATTAGGCCACAATAACGCCAGCTGTTACCACTTTCCACGCCACTTCCCTCGGCATACAGAGATTCCGAATGTGCTCAAGCAGATCTCCGGGTGGATCAGCGACCGCGATGAGCACTTCCCGCACCTCATACCTATCCAAAAGGTTGCCGAGCTGGTGACGTGTGCCTAATACCGTGGCGCCGTGAAGGCGCTCACCCTGTTTGCTTGGATCATCATCGAGAAATCCGACTACGCGCCAGGCAGCCTTTGTATCGCTCCGGAGCATCCGCAACACGTGAGCCCCTGTGTCCCCTGCCCCTATAATGAGGATCGGCACACCCGGCTTGACCGCTGCGCGGATCCATTCATCGAACAGGCGCTCTAGCATCCTGGAGCCACCCACCGCGAAGAGGCAGAGCATCCAATCAATTACGAACACCGCCCGTGAATATCCCTCAAACCGCCAGAGGTAGAGCAATGCCACAGCGCAGAGGATCGATGAGAATGTCGCCGCTTTCACTATAGCCATCACATCCCGCAGACTCAGATAACGCCAGACCCCTCGATACAAGCCGCAGCCTGCAAAGCACGCAAGTTTCAAAACTAAGATTACGGGGAGCGCTCGAACGATGAGCCCTTGGTCCTCTGCGCTTAACGAGCCTTCGAAGCGGAGGAGATGTGCAAAGATATAGGCGCTGACCACGAGAATAAAATCCACGAGTATCTCGATCAGACGCCGCTTATGGAGCAGCATGGTTTCAATGAGAGTGGTGTCCTCGCGGGTGCCTCCTCCCGCATATTTCGTCGTCGCATCCGCCAGGCGATACACCTTGACTTGGGCCAAGAAGCGGCCGCAGAGCACAAGAACAGCCAACGCGCACAGCCACACCATCGCAGCGATCAATGATGTGAAGGTGGCAGACACGACACTTACCATACCAAATGAGAAACTCAACAGGTAGAGCACGACCACCGTTTGCCTTGTGCTCAACCCAAGGATCGCCAGACGGTGAGAAACGTGGTCGGTGCCACCGATAAAGGGATGTTGACGGTGCGCCAATCTCTGCAGCGTGACGAAGCAGGTATCAAAGATTGGAACTGCCAGGACCAATGTCGGCCCTGCCAGCACCATGAGCAGCTGGGTCGAATGGCGCCAGGTCCCGAGCAGGGCAAGGCCTGCCAGGCTTAAGCCAAGAAGATGGCTGCCGGAATCTCCCATGAAGATCTTCGCGGGAGCGAAATTATAACGCAGAAATCCGATGCAGGCTCCGCTGACAATGAGGGCCATCGCTGCCACGGTCCATTGATTGGCCAGGGCCGCATGGAAGGCGCAGAAGAGTGCGGCGATTCCGCCAATGCCGGCTGCCAAACCATCCATATTATCAAGGAGATTAAACGCGTTCATGATGAACACGAGCCACAAAATGGAGAGTGGGATCGACATCCACGGCCATGGAATCAGCTCAATCCGCAAGCCTCCCACGACGGCCACGCAACCCACTAAGAGCTGTGCCACCAGCTTCGTATAGGGCTGCATCCGCCGCAAATCATCCACCAGCCCTACCCCAAAAACAAGCGTTCCAGCTATGAGGAGCGTCATGATTTTCGGCTCGAGCGGCACCCAGCTTAGCGTGGCCGCCATGAAGCCGATGAACATCGCCACACCCCCGAGACGCGCGATGGCGCGCCGCCCCCATCGATCCTCAAGCGGCTTTGTAATCAGCCCAAGGCGCACCGCCATGGCGCGGACCAACGGGGTAATAACCGCTGTCAACCCTAACGCGGTCGCACCCGCAAGAACAGCCCGCAATCCTTGTTGGGGTATCTCTAGAGACATGATTTAGTTTTCCTTGCTCGTTTCCGACGAGGGGGTTCCTTGGCCGAACTCGCGGCGCCCCCTACGGGCGTCTTCCCCATGCTCCGGACGACGCTGGCGATGATTCCAGCTAAGTTCATGGTTGGCTGAAATCCGATCAGCGCGTGGATCTTGCTGATATCAGGAATGCGGCGCGGCATATCCTCATACCCTTCCTCATAGGCCTCTTCGTAGGGAAGGTGCTCGATGGAGGAGGGGCTACCGGCAATTCGAATCACCCGTTTGGCTAATTCCTCGATGGTTACTTCCTCTTGGCTGCCGAGATTAAAGACCTGGCCTACCGCCCCGGGATGCTCCACCAGCTTTATTAACGCATTCACCACATCGTGCACATGAAGAAAGCAGCGCGTTTGGCTGCCATCACCATGGACCTGCAGCGGTTTTCCAGCGAGTGCTTGGCTGACGAAGCGAGGGATTACCATACCATACGCGCCACTTTGCCTGGGGCCTACCGTGTTAAACAGCCGCACAATAATGGTAGGAACGCCCTTTTCCTTCCAGTACACATGCGCGAAGATCTCGTCCACCGCTTTCGATGTGGAGTAGCTCCAGCGCGTCTTCAGCGGAGAGCCCAGCACACGGTCGGTATCCTCCCGGAGCGGGCCTTGGCTGTTCTTGCCGTAGATTTCAGACGTTGAGGTAATGAGCACCTTCTTCCGGTAGCGATGGGCCATCTCCAGCACCACTTCGCTGCCTCTAATGTTCGTCATCATTGATTCGAGCGGTTTCTTGATGATCAGCTCTACGCCGACCGCGGCCGCCAGGTGGAAGACCATGTCGCATCGCTCAACAAGTTTGTCGACGAGCGTTTCATTCAGGATGGTACCGGTGACCATCTGGAAGTCCGCGCGTCCGTCGAGGTGAGCGACGTTCTCGTACCGACCAGTAGAGAGGTTGTCCATGACGGTCACGGCGTGTCCGCATGCGAGCAGCGCCTCAGCAAGGTGAGAACCGATGAATCCCGCACCACCGGTGACGAATACCTTCATGCGACCACCTCTTGGTAAAGAACTTCCATCTCCTCGATCAGCCGACGTGTGCTATAGTGCTCTCGCACGAACGCGCGCCCCGCGCGCCCCATCGCCAGCCGCTTCTGCACGTACGTAACCAAATACCGCAATCCTTCGTACAGCGCCTCTGCATCCGCCAACACACCGTGCTGGGTTAGCCTGAACCGACCGGGTCCGTGTTGGATGTCGCCTAGTAGATCGCGCACGCCACCCACATCGGTCGCCAGCACTGCTCGACCGGCAGCCAGCGATTCGATGAGTGACACTGGTGTCCCTTCATTCAAAGAGGTGAGGCACACAATATCCAAGTTTTGATAGACGCTTGCCATCGCTGTTTGCCATCCTGTGAATGTCACGGACTCCGTGAGCCCTCTAGCCTTAACCTGCAGCTCTAGCTCTTGGCGCAACTCCCCATCCCCAACCAGGATGAACCGTAGACAACATAACTGGGGCTCATCCTTGGCGCGCGCGGCGAGCTCGAGGAACAACCCTGGGCGCTTGATGGGAACGAGCCGCCCGACAAACCCTACTGTGATGGGGGCGACATCCTCGCGCGGCAGCGGCAGTGCGAGCAGTTCATTCAGGGGTAGCCCAAGCCTGACGACGCGCAGGCGGCCTTCGCGTCCGATCTTCAGTCGGATGAGGTCTGCCCGCACGGCGGGACTCACTGCAATGATGCGGTTCGTCTGCCACCCAAGCATTCGCTCAATCCATAGAAACACCGTAGACCGCACTCGTCCAAAGTATCGCTCCAAGACGTGTCCGTGGAAGGTGTGCACTAACCGACACTCATGGATCTGCCGACCTGTCACTGCGCGCTCCAGGCGCACCAGTTGATTGGAAAGGAGGGTGGCCGCGCGTCCTAGCGTTCCAGCCTTGGCCGTATGCGTGTGAACTACGGCTGGGCGTTCCCGGCGAATGATGCGAAAGAGCTGCCACCATGCATGCAGATCGCGCCATGGACGTATGGGCCGGCGCAACGAAGTCAATCGGACGTGCCTTACTCTGGTGCCGGTTAGGAGCCCGCTAAGATCTCCTTCGCTCGATTCGGGCTGGCCGGTGATCAGCAGAGACTGGAACGCTCCGCCGTTCAGCTGGGATGCCAGCGTGATGACGTGCTGCGCTGTTCCGCCCACATTGAGTCTGGTGATGACCTGCAGGATGGTTATCGCGCCAGTCATTGGTTCACGGGTGCGTGCCGACATATTCGCAGATCGCGGGCTGGCGACGAACGTCGGTGCGGCGCTCATGCGACCCTCACTGAACAGCGGGGTTCGGCGCGAATATTTTCGGCTCGGCGCAACGCCGTAAGACAGCGCTCAAGTCCGAACGCGGCGAACACGATAAGGGCCGGTTCCACGGGCAACCGGAAACGAATCATCCCGGTGAAGAGTCCGTGCTGAATCACAAACGTCACGATGAACAACCCGAGCAACCCAACCACGGCACAGCGCTGAGGCATCCGCAGTGCCCCCCATATGCCCACACAGGCCCAGCCCAGGATGAAAAGGTATGAGCTGCCGAGCACAATACGGTTGCGCCAAGAGGCATCGGCATAGGTCGGGCGCCACATATTGACAAGCTTGCGAAGAAACAGCCTAGGGATAGCAGTCGGATGATGGCGCAGGAAGCTGAGCGCTTGCTCCCAGTGGTAGCGGTTGACGCGGACTTCGGGCCATTCGACCGGCAGGATGAGGGGCGTGTAATCGGCATCATCAACGTAGCCTCGGCTGCCGCCGGTCGCCTCTGGACTGTTCCCCTGGTAGAAGACTGGACCTGCTTCTGTCGAGGTGAGGATAGGAGCACCCATCACCATTAGGTTCCTGATCACCCATGGCGCTAGCACGATTAAGAGGCCGGCGAAAATGGCGACCCCCTTCCGCAGCGCTCGCAAACCCGTGGACCGATTGCGCCAGCACCACCAGACGGGCACCACGCCGGCAAAGACGAGGATGACCGGGCGAACGAGCGCCGCCAGTCCCAAGCATATCCCCGCGAGCATCGCGCGCATCATCGAAGGCCGCTCGGTGAACCTTGCCACCGCAACCAGTGAACCGACAACGCCCAGAACGAACAGCGTCTCAGTTAGCAGATAGCCTGTCCAAAAGATGAGGTGGGGATAGCCGGCGCTTAGAATTCCGGCCAACACAGATGTGGAGCGTCCACCAAGGCGCGCGCTTAGCTGGCTGATGAGGACGCAGGTGAGCCCACCCAACACACACTGTACCAGCCCGATGCCGATGGGGGTCACGATCCCCATCCAAGAGAGCGTTGCGAGAAAAAGCGGGTAACCTGGCGTTACCGATGCTGTCGGGATTCCATCCACGCTCATACCCGCTCCCTGCGCCAACGTCCGGGCGAGATTGATGTATCGTCTTGAGTCTGAGGCGACGAACTCCAGATGGAACCAATTGCCATGCGCCTGCCCCAGCACGACGAGCAGCCGAATGCCGACGGCGAGCAGAAAGATCATGAGCAAGGCCCGCCGGCTCATGCGCAGGCCCAGTCACTCATGCGTCACCTGGCTGGCGTGCGCTTCCTGACTGGACCTGCAAAGACGCACTCGATCTAGGAATGCGACAAGACCAGCGCAACCCAACATCACCAGCACCATTAGGTAAGGGTACCTAAATCGATAGATGGCACCCATGTTGGTCGTCACGAAGCCATACATGATCAAGAAACCCAGACAACACACGACGAGTGTCCAGAACTGCGTACATCTGCGCCACACCCACATGGCGTACGGGAGAAAGTACAGCGCCAAATACACACCGAGCATTTCCATCGCCGCCACCCGGCGCATCAGGGTGTTCTGCGGAATCCGTCCCGGCTTGACCCAGTCCCTCGGAAACGGCGAAAACAAGGCGATCTGCGCGGCCCGCGGCAAGTAGCCAAGCATCTCCCCTGCGCTGTGCAACGCGATCTCGGTATCGATGTTGCTGGTGGCAGTCGGGTAACTGACGCGGAACCAATCCCGCGCGAGCGCCAACGCGCTGAGCTTGTCCTCGATCCGCGCCGGCAGGATTCCAGAGGCTCTCCAATACGGCTGGGACGGCGCCACCAGCGCAGGTGGAGTTGTAACCGTTGGATCTGGCAGCTCGACCTCAGTTACTTGAGGGGATGCCTTGACGTGCTGCAAGATATGAAACCGCCGATCCTGGATCTTGGTCAAAGAGCCCAGGCTGATACTCATAACCCCAACACATATCACCGCTATGACGTTCCAGTGCCATTTCGCCTTTCTCTGCACCACCCAAATTAGCCAGCGGAGTACGGCATATGTACCGACGAGAACCAGCGCCACTTGCAAGAGGTGCACTACGTACGGGCGAGCGATCGACACCAGCACAGATCCCAAGACCACCCACCCTACTGCACGAATCGGTCCCCATGCCGTTCGCTGCCAGGTGCCGGCGGCCGACAACTGGGCCAATCCGTAGAGCGCAACCATCACGCCGGTCGTCGCAAAGACCTCCTTATGTAGTTGTGCATACCAGCTCATCGCCGATGGCCACATCATGTACGGCACGACGCACCATAAGGCCTGCTGTTGGGTTCTCACGAAGGGCCGGATGATGCGCAGGGCCATCGCGGTTCCAGTCGCATGTAGTGCCGCATTGAGGGGGATCACCGCCCAGGGTGTAGGCCAAATCAACGCGTAGAATACGGCAAAGACCCCCGCGCCGGACATGCCGTGTGGGCGCAGCTCCCATCGTCCCCACCCAAACTGTAAGATCTCGTTAGCAAGTTCAAGCGTCCGGCTATGATACGGTAACCAGTCTCCTCCTAACAACAACCCGCCACCCCCGTGCCAAGCGGAAAACACGTAGGGAAGTAGAAAAAGCTGGACTAGAAACCCTATGGCCGCGGTGTAGGCGAAGACGATCAACCATAGCTGCAGTTCCGAAACCGCGGACGATCTCTGAGCCACTCCGATCGCGCGGGTCATGGCGGTGACAGACCTCTCCTGTCCCGCGGAGCGGCCAACTGGGTGGTTTCATTGAGGATATCCAGATGCTCCTGCAGGCTCACCAGTTGGTCTTGCAGAAGGCGCAACCGCTGCTCAAGCTTCGTGAACAGCTCACGCGTTCCTGAGAGGTAGCCCCACAACGACAGCGCGAGGAAAAATGCCACTATCATCCTAACAAAGAACAAGATGGCGTGCCGTCCGACCTCTTGGTACGTCCGCCTCTTTCGTGTGCGTATAGTCATGTTAGCCTCGGCACAGGAAATGCCAGTAGGGCAACTGATCCGAAATGAGCACCTCGTGGAAGGTATCCCGCAATTCCGCGATTTGCGCTCGACTGTACCGCTGTTCAATCCCTGTGAAGAATCTGTCATAGATATCCTGCCGAATCCGCTCCATCCCTTTGCCGTCATACACCTCCGCAAGCGGTACGTAGCGCGCCCATCCAAACGGCCGCAGGAACCTCCCGAGCTTAATACATGGACGGTAGATCAGCCAGGCGAGGACCCAGGTGAACCCGGCGCGAAATTCCCGGTGCTGGATCTTCGACAGGACGCGACGCATCCGGGTCACGCATCCCAGTAGTGGGCGGAAATACCAGGGACGGTTGTCGACCGCATAATAAAGGTAAACCAGCAGCGTCGCCGCATAGCGTCTGAGGCGCCGGAGTTCAGCCAAAGCGTCGGTGGGCAGTGTGTGCAGGACACCGAGACAGAAGAGGAAGCCGGCAAACCGCTCACGGAAGGGCAGCCGCCTCAAATCGCCCATGAAAAAGAGGGTTCGGGGCGACCCCCGCAGATTGTGCCGGCCGACAAAGATCGCGTCGGAGAAATCGACGAGCACCAGCTCCCGGCACCGCTTGGCCAGAAAATAGCTCCACCGCCCGATGCCACAACCTAGATCGCAGACCCGCGCAGCCCGTAGATCCTCGAGATTCATGAGGTCGAAATACTGCCGGAATTCCCGTTCGTGCTCCGGGAGGATCTTCGGAAATGCTTGCCATTCGGCCCCGAACGTCCTCTGAATCGTTTCGCTCCCGTCGACGCAGCGGTTGGTCGCCGAGTCCTGCCCAGCGCGATGGAACCGCGCCGTGAGGCCCGCAGGATACTGCGCGGGATCAAGGAGGATGATGACGTCATCTATAATAGGGTATGCGTGACCCGCTACCGTCAGCTGGTGGGTATCAAGCTGGACGTCCGGCGTGCCGAAGAGATCCCGCAAGCTGTCCAGCTTGTCGGCGTAGTACAGGGCTGGCGATTTAATTACCGTCGACGACTCGGGTGTAGAGAGACTCATAGGTTCGTACAATGCACTCCAGGGAAAACTGCTGCGCAATCCGCTCGCGCGCAGTCCGCCCCAACGCCTGGCGGGACTCCTCATCCATCGTTAAGAGCTCATGCCACGCCTCAGCGAGCGCGACGGGATCACGGGGCGGAACCACGCGCCCAGTCTGACCGACGAGAGAGGCGGTATCTCCAACATCCGTCACTGCGCACGGCACCCCGCATGCCATTGCCTCGCCAATCGCATTCGGGAACCCTTCCCCATAGGCAGAGGAGGAAGTCCCCACATCCAAAGCGGCGTGGAACCTGGGCATATTGTCCAGGCGGCCGAGAAGGTGGCACGCGTCATGAACACCTGCAGCCTTGGTCCACTCCGCGAGAGGCCGGTTGGCCCATATCACCCCATCCCCGCAGAGGACAAAATGTGTCTGCGGCATCCGCTCGCGAAGCAGCCGCGCCGCCTCCACAAAAGTCCGGTGGTCCTTTTGAGGGTTAAAGCGCGCAGCTAATCCAACCAAGGGCGTGCACTCCGCCACCCCTAGCTCTCGTCGGAGCGCTGCGCGAGCCTCCGGAGCCGGGTGAAACTCGGTTAGATCAAATCCGTTCGGAATCACAACCATGCGGTCAGCCGCGTAGCGCATCCGAATATGGATCGTCCGGGCGACATCGGAACAGCACACGACTTGCCTAGGAATCCAATGCGACAGTGCCGCGCAAGCTCTGGCGGTCCAGACGGTAGTTCGGGGACTCAACCTAGCATCCAAGCTGCCGCGAATCCCCCAAATGACGGGAATTGGCCCCGACAACTTAGCCGCTAACCCACCCAAGAGATCGGCATGATACAGCCAGGTCTGCACGATATCCGGGGTGAGTCGCTTGAGTAGCCGCCAGAGCTGCCACAGTCTCTGTGGATCCGGAAGACCCCCACGTCGCATGCTCAGTGAATGCACCTGGATCCCGGTGTCCCGGATCCGCTCTCCGACTGGCCCGATCGGCATGAGCGACACCACGGTGTTATCAAACTGTGCGCGATTAATCCGGCTCAAAAGCTTGCAGAGCATCATTTCTGCCCCACCGATATCGAGTCCGGTGATGACGTGCACGCATCGCACGCGCCGGACGACTGGCTCGCTACGGAGCTCGATGGACGGCACGGTACCAGGCAACGCACAGCTCTTCATCAGTAAATGTCCGAAATTTGGTTGCCAGGCGCTTCCGCGAGAACTGCGGATGCAATTCAGCCCGCTCCAACCGTTTGGCCACTGGAACGACGCCTGCGGCGGCAAATATTTCATCCCACTGCGGCGCGCGCAACCGGTTCGTCCACGCGCTTCGCCGGCTAGTCATAGACTCCCAGAGCTTGTTAGAGTATCGCAGGAACCGGAGCCAGTCCATGTCCTTTCCGAAGGTGTAATGGTCGCGCAGGTCGATGATGTGGCACATCACGCCCTCCGGCCGAAGCACGCGGCACATCTCGTTGATGAGTTCGGTAGGAAACCGCACATGTTCTAGCACGCTCTTCGACCAGATGATATCGACCGAGTTGTCAGGCAGTGGGATTGTTTGTCCGTCATATAATGAGAGCTTCAAATCATCCTCTGAGATGCTGGCCTGACCCTCGTATCTGGAAAGCCGCAGACCGGAATCGCTGGGCAGCTGGCCTGTGGCCAGGCGCGCGGCGATCCATTCCCGCGTTGCGGTGTACGTCCAAACACGGCGCACCGATTCAGAAAGATACGGGACAACATCAACGCCAACAGCCCGGCGCACACCGTAGAGCAAGGCGGCGAACAGGAGGTCGGGCGTCTGGCCTGGCCCCAGCTCAAGCAGCACTTGTCCTTGCAGTTTGCCGCCCGCCTCCAGTGTCATGGACAACAGTTCTCCCAAAACTGGGGCGATCTTATCCGGATCGCGCCCCAATCCTGTGTGGTGAAATCGCCGGGCAGAGGATCTGACCACCGGAATGCCCATGAGAGCGTTCTGCACGACATGCCGCGTGGGCGAATCCAGCAGTAGCTCACGGATGGCATTCATGACACGATTACCCGGTGGGGCTCCGCGGTTTCCCGGAACAGCTCCGTAACGGCTCCAGCGGGTTCAGGGTCGCCCAATGACACTCGAGGCGCTGCGAGGGACTGCCCAAGCTGCCTATCGATCCCTCGCCCTCGCTCTTCAAGAGCCTCGAGAAACAGTGCTTCATATTGCGGAACGATCACGCGCATGTCAAACCGTGCGCTGGATGCTTGGCCAGCGACGGCGTACCGATGGCGCGTGTCAGGATCGACCGCTAGCCTCTTAATCGCCTGCGCTAGCTCCTCGGCCGACTCGGGCGCACATAACAGCCCATCCACCCCATCAACAATGATTTCCTCTGGCCCTGAAGGGCATCGCGTCGCCACCACCGGTGTGCCGCACGCCATCGCTTCCACTATGACATGCCCGAATCCTTCCCACCGCGATGAGAGCACGAACAGATCCGCCCGTGCCATCCACGCAAACGGATTCGCTTGTGCACCGGCAAACACCACCCGCGGCTCGATGCTCAGCTGCCGCGTAAGAGCACGCAACGATGAGCTTTCTTCACCCTCCCCGATGATAGTCAGACCCCATTCGATCCCCTTCAAGCGAGCCGCCGCTTGCAAGAGCACATCGAATCCTTTCTGACGCACCAGCCGTCCGACCGCAACCATCTCAAACGGCCGGCGAGCACTCAAGTCTGCCAACCTACATCCTAGTGGGATGTCCGCGATGAGCCGCCGAATGGAATCGCGATCCACCGGATTATAGATGACTCGAACGCGTTTCGGTGCCAGGCTATTTCGCGCAATGCAATCTATCGCAACTCCGCGTGAGAGACAGACGACACGATCGGCCCGGCGATACGCAGCAGCCGTCAGCCAATCACTCAGCGTAGCGGGCTGACGACCCGCGGCGGTCTGATGATTGGCCTCGCGCACAATGGTTACGGGTCGATAACCCGATAGCCGCTGAGCCAGGATGACCGCGGCGTTGGGATACAAGAGTGTTGAAAACAGCAGATCCGGCTTGTGCCGACGAATCAATCGAGCCAGTCGCCCCACTAACTGCCGAGCACGGTGTATCTGCAGGTTGAGCACCTCTACGTCGTCGCGCAACCACTGGCGGTACTCGCCAGTCTCCTGATACAGCGCCAAGACGGGTGTGAATCGATCACGATCGAGCCCATTGACGATGTTCAGGACGGTACGTTGCGCGCCTCCATATTCCATGGTTGGAAGCACGAACAGTGCGCGGATGCGGGGAAGCGACATGGCACGCTAGGCTTCGCACCGTAACAGGACTTTGAGCGGCTTGCGGCTCTTAACGAGATCCCAAGCTTGCGCATACTGTTCCAGCGGCAAGACGTGCTCTAGCAAGGGTGTCACCGGCAGCTGCGGCAGCAGATGAATCGCCGCCACCATATCAGCCGCACTGCTTCCCACCGATCCGATCACCATCTTATCGTAGGCCACCACTTGCTCGAATGAGAACTCGCGCTTCCCGTAAGGCAAACCCAGCAACAAGAGGACTGCCCCCGGGCGGCTACTGCACAGCAGCGTCTCCAGTGCGTTCGGATCGCCCGTCGCCTCGACCAGGACATCAAAGGTATGTAAGCCGCTGGGAGAACCCGTCTGAGCCGGTGTGATGCGCGGCTGATGGAAGGCATTGAGCCGATCCGGATTTCGGTCAAACACCGTCACCTCATGGCCTTGATGGGCTAGGACTTGCGCACACAGATACCCGAGCGGACCTGCACCGACCACTCCGCACCACCGGATACTACCGCTCTTGCAGACCTGCCCGAGCCGTCTGAGGCCCTTGAGGACGACAGCCACTGGCTCGCAGAGCACTGCTGTCTTTAAATCAAGGGTCTCGGGCAACTTATGCACGAACCGGCCGGGAATAACGACGTACTCGGCGTACGCACCGTCCTTGCCCAGGACGCCAAGCTCCCGTCTCTGGTTGCAGCTAATACCGTTGTCTTGTTTGCATGCATTACACTCCCCGCAACCCTGGATGCACTCGGCCACCACAAGATCGCCAGGTTGAAGATGCTGAACGTTTGGACCTACCGTCACCACCGTACCAGAAAATTCGTGTCCCGGCACAATCGGGTAAACCGCACGTCCGGTCCTGTAGTAGTCCAGCGTGCCATGGAATACTTCCAAATCCGTTGCGCACACACCCACGTATGCCGTTCGAATGAGCACATCGCCCGGTTTGATCTCCGGCAAGTCACGCTCGTCCAACGCGGCATGGGAGGCTCTGTGGACTACCACCGCACGATAGGTGCGATCAAAGAAGACAGCGTCACGTTTGCGAGGATCCTGCATGACCGCCCCGTCAGCTAGACCGTGGATCGTGCCCAGTACCTTGCGCATTCTAAACATAGCGATGTCGTGTGCCTCAGCACGCAGTCGCCCTTGGCGGCCGGCCTCCACCAGGTCCCCGAGAAATCGCGTGCTCTCTCGCGCCATCTCAAGCGGGATATGCCGCCGTCCTTTCAGTCCCATCCACTTCGCGGCCATGGCTTCTCTGTAGTAACGTCGCCGTATTTGGCGCCACGTCTCCTGATGAATGTGGTAGACCGCGGCGTTCGGCTCGTAGAAGATCTGCTGGCCGCGCGCCACCCAGTACCGAGCCCACTCAATGTCTTCCAAACCTGGCAATGCCTCGTCGAACGGATGCTTATCCCAAAGCTCTCGTCGAATGGCCGAGTTCGCGTTGTTGGCGAAGCACGCCTCAATGGTAAGAAGCCTTGGCTCTGGCCCGAACGTCCGATTGAAATCCTGCCCTTCTGAAAAGTTCGACTCAGGGGCCCCCACCTGCCGTCCGTACACCATCGCCGTGTCCCGCTGACGCAACGGCTCAATAAGTTTCTCCAACCAGTGGGCGTCCAGCGGCTTGGTATGAGCTGAGACGATGGTAAGGAAATGGCCCAAGCTGTGGCGGATACCAACATTAAGTGAGTACCCGAACGTAAAGTCCCGGCTGGCAATGCGGATCAGCTTCGCGCCAAAGCGCTCGACGATCTCAGGTGTTCGATCGTACGAACCGGAATCCACCACGAGGATCTCAAAGGATTGGTACGCTTGCGCCCGAATCGCCTCCAGGAGCCCTGGCAGGCAACGCTCTTCATTGAATGCTCGAATGATGATGGAGCTCTCAACCGTCCGGCTCATCGCACGATCGAACGTGCCTGCTTCGACGCTTGCGTGGACGATGATTCTTCCAGACCGGCAATGAGGTTGTGAATCGTCTGCTCATGGACTCGCTCAACTGCCTCCACCGTGTTATAGGCGTTGTGGGGGGCGAGGAGCACGTTTGGAAATCGGCGCAATGGGCTCGTTGCCGGCAGCGGCTCATCTTCGAAGACGTCCAGCGCGGCCCCGGCGATCCGGCGCTGCTCCAATGCTTCTCCCAGTGCTCGTTCATCCACAATTGGCCCGCGGGCCGTATTGATCAGCACGGCGGTTGGCTTCATAGCGCGCAGTTGATATTCTCCAATAAGGTGAAAGCTTGTTGGATTCAGGTCGCAGTTAAGGCTGACGTAGTCTGACTGGCACAGGAGCTCATCTAGCTGCACCATCGTTAGCCCCATCTCCTGGCAAAATGACCTGTCGATCTCTCGGATATCCCGCCCCAGCAGACGCAAGCCGAAAGGCCGTGCCCGTTGCACCACTTCCCGCCCGATATCTCCAATCCCGATAACGCCGAGGGTCTTCCCCCGCAGGCTTACGCCTGGAAGTTGCTCCCATTTGCCCTGCCGCATGAGCGCATCGACCTGATGCACCGGCCGCGCGAAACAGAGGAGATAGGCCATGACGACATCGGCCGCGGCATCGCTGAAGGCGCCCGGACTGTTACAAACGCGGATCCCGCGACGTCTGGCTGCCTCTCGGTCAATGGCGTCCACCCCAACCCCCCACTTGGAAATCACTTTTAGTCGCGTGGCGCGCGCCATGATCGGCTCTGTAATCGGATCATCGCTGCAGACGACTCCGTCCACGGTTTCGTCCATGAATGTGAGCATTTCTGATTCCGAAAACCGGTGCCCCCCCTCTGGGACAATTACTTCAATCTTCCGCTCCGCCAGCAGCGGGAGAAAACGCGGCAGGATACGGCGAATGTGGACTGATGCGATGAGCACTCGCCACCGGGCGGGCGGCGTTACGCCTGCCATCGGGACTTCGCAGCCTCCAGGTACTGCGGCACAAGCGGATCGTCTGTCAGGGCTTGCTCAACCCGTCGCACATCGTTGGGTACGTCCACGCTGATCGTTGGACGGTCGACGGCAAATGTGTGAATCTTGTAGCCGTGTTCTAGAATGCGCAGGATATCGACTGACTCGGCCTGTTCCAGTGGCGTCTGCGCAAGGCACGTGTAAGTCTGGAGGAAGTCACGGCGGAAACTCAGCACGACGACAAGTTGGCGCTTCTGGATGCCTGATTCACCCAACCGCACGGTAGTCGGAATAGGTTCCCGTGACATGAAGAGGACTGCACCCTGTTGGTCGGTCACCACTTTGATGACGTTGCGGTTGCGGAATGTCTCGCCATCCTCGATGGGAGCAAGGGGGTGAGCGCACACCACAGCCGGGTCTTCCGCGAGCATCCGGACTCCGCCGTTCACGAGTTCCGGGTACAGCATGGGCTCATCACCCTGGATATTGACGACGACGTCGGCCGCCTCGTGGATTGCCGCCGCCGCCTCCGCGACCCGGTCCGTGCACCGCTCATGATTGGGCGATGTCATAATGACCGGCGCGCCGTAGCTCTCCACTACATCGCGGATTGCAGGATCCGGTGTGGTGACATATACCGCGTCTAGCGTCTTGCACAACCGTGCGCGGAAGTAGACGTGGAGAACCATTGGTAGTCCCAGTATCGGCACGAGCGGCTTGCCTGGAAACCGTGAGGAACCCATGCGCGCTGGAATGAGACCGATGGCTCTCATCGACGGCCTCTCACGCCACTCATCGTGTGGCCGCGCCTGGTAGCCGCTCGCCTCCTGGCGATGCGTACGTCCTTCACTTCGCGGGGTGCGCCGCCCAGCAGCGTGCGCAGGTAGTCCGCACTAGCCTGCCATTCCTTTTCTTCATATTCCACGACGTTCCTCGGGGCTTGTCCGCACTCATGCGGTGTACGATAGTCCTGACCTGTAGGCTGAGCGTGCTCCAGCACAAATTTCATGACCTCGGCAACCTGCGCGGCCGGCCGTGCAGGGTACTCTGGCCAGAAGTCCGATTCCAGCATTCGGACGTGCCTGGCCTCCAACGCGCCAATCTCGAGGCTGGCCCACTCTGCGCGACCGTGCCGCTCGAGCAGCCCTATAAGCTCCGGGAACGGTATGACCCCGTGACCGACCGGACAGCGTACCAAACGGTAGCCGGACTCGCTCAGGAAAATTCGATAGTCTTTCAGGTGGACGTGCTTGATGAAGGGTGCGATCCGCTCGGCAAAGGCGAGTGGCAACTCCACAACGGAGAGCGCATTCGCCGTGTCCAACGTTACCCCGAACCATGGGCTATTAATCGTCTCGCACAGCCAGACCAACTCCTCGGAAGTGAGGTCCTGGTGGTTCTCGACCGCAAGTGGAATGTTCTGCCGCTCGGCCTCTCGCACCGCCCGAGCTAAGCGGTCCCTAACGGTCTCGAGAAATGACTTCCAGGTCCCGATGAACTCCCGCCGGTCCCCTCCAAATTTCGCACCGCCTACGACCGTTCGCACCACCGCGCATTCCATCACCCCCGCCGCCTGCAAAGTTCGGATGAGACGACCCGGGTCGACTCCCTCCGTCGAAAGCACCATCCGTAGCTGGTGCTCACGGGCAACATCTCTGAGCATGATCCAGTGTCGCTCGTCTTGGAGGTCCACGAGGGCCGCCGGCAGCTCTACACCTGGGAATCCTCGCGAAGCCGCCTCTCGAATCACCGCCTCAGCGCTGCGGCGCTCAGCCCCTTCAGGCAGCCAACCGAACGTATAGAGCGAGCCGTAGATATTGAAAAGCAGCTTCATGGCGCTTTTACTGAGTCCAGCAGTTCTTTGGTGGCTCGCTCGTACGCTACGTGCGGCATCTGCACGGAGAACTTGCCCCCGCTGATATCAATGTGCGCCCCTGTAATATAGCCGGACAGCTCACTCGACAGGAAGACCACCAAATTCGCAATGTCACTGGCCTGCCCCCAGCGCCGCAACGCGAGCGTGTTCAGGAGCCGTTCTTGGGTTTCGGGCGGCGCTTCGGCGAAGTGGTTGAGTTGGGTGGGAATCATACCCGGCGCGTAAGAGTTAACCGTGATGTTATAAGGGCCAAGTTCGGCGGCCAGCACTCGGGTTAGCGAAACAACCCCGGCCTTGGAGGCAGCGTAGGCTGAGAAACCCGCTGAGGGTACAATCGCCGCGAAGGAGGACGCATTGATGATCCGGCCTGAGCACTGCCGCTTCATGATCGGAATGACGGCCTGACTACAAAGAAAAACTCCTTTCAGATTCACATCGAGGTTATCATCCCAGGCGCGTTCATCGAACGACTCGACGAATCCGCTCGGGGCGACTCCAGCGTTGTTCATGAGAATATCAAGACGCCCATAGCGTTCCGCCACAGTGCTCGTCATCTGGCGCACATCGTTGCGTACACGGACATCGCAGCGGAGTCCCTGGCCTTCAAGTTTTCGGCTCTGGAATTCTGCCTGTAGCCCCTTAGCGAGAGTCTCGTCAATATCCACTCCAATCACGACGACCCCTTCCTCCGCTAGCGTCAAGGCAATCACACGACCGATGCCCTGACCCGCACCGGTTACAATCGCGACTTTCCCGTGTAGGTCAATCTGCATAGCTACACTCCTGTTGCACTCCGCTTAGGGCATCCATAATCCGCCATTCACCGGAATCGTCACTCCGGTCATGTATGCACTTTCCTCCGAGGCAAGGAAGGCTACGGCCTTTGCCACCTCCTCGGGCATGCCGAGACGGCCTAACGGAACTCGTTGCACCAACGCACGCAGTGCCCGGCGAGGAAATGCACGCGCCATGTCGGTGTCGATAATACCAGGAGCCACACAATTGACTCGAATCCTAGAGCTGGCCAGTTCCTTGGCTAAATATTTTGTGAGACAAATAAGCCCGGCCTTCGACACGGCGTAATGCGCTCCCACAAAAGCACCCCCGGTCTGGCCGGCCTGGGAAGCGATCATCACAATACTTCCACACCGCTGGGATGTCATGATGGGTGCGACCCGTTGGCAGCACAAAAATGCCCCACGCAGATTGACTGCCAGCACTGTATCCCATTCAGCCACGCGAAGGCGCTGAAACGGCGTGACAGAGGCGATTCCTGCATTATTGACGAGCACATCGATCCGTCCCCAACGATGTTTGACCTGTGCAACCAGCCGTGCCACTGCCTCCGGACGTGCGACATCTGTCTGAATCGTCACCACATCTCGGCCAAGAGCCCGGATGCACTGTGCCACTGCTCTGGCCTCATGCGCCAGGCTGCGGTACGTAATGGCAACATCAAACCCGACTTCCGCTAGCCGGATGGCACACGCGCGCCCGATCCCGCGAGAACCTCCAGTCACCAAGGCAACCCTGTTCCTCATGTGAGCGACGCCATCACCTCGCACTCGAGGGAAGCTCTAGGAGCCAACTGCCCGCACGTACCCTGCCGCTGAGCCTGACGCAAATCTTTTGGGATGTTTGTGCATGGCTCCAGGACCACCGTATAGTGGCTGCGCCAGCCACCCAGTGCCATGAAGATCCACACGTAAGGAAACACGCGCATGGGAAAGTTGAGGGTGAAGCGCGCACCGGTGACGCCATCCTCCACCCCGCACCACCCAGAAGGAAGTCCGTCGACGTACACAAACTCCTGATGGCGGCTTTCGACCGGCGGCAGGCGGCTCAAATCCCATAGTGTTCCGGATGGTCCAGGAACGTGTGGCCAGGAAGCAGGTCCCGGCTGGCTCATGATGGTGCTGAATGTCGGATCGACCTGCATTACGCGCCCTCCTGGCAAAAGCACCCGGTCCTGTGGCCGCACAGCCAGCGCTGGATGGAGCTTGAACAAAAATACCTGCGGCTCATCCGTCAGGTTCGTAATGCGATACCGTATCTTCACCACCGCCTCGTCATCGAGAAGCTCCACCCATTTCTCGTAGCGGAGCGGTAGCGCACGACCGGAGCACCATAACCGAATCCCTGTGCAGTTCGACCCTGGCAGTTGTTCATACGCCCACGCCTGAGACCACCACTCGCCGTGATCAGGAAGCGCGCGTCCGTTGAACTCACCAGCGGCATCGTTCGGAAATAGCTCCTCCCAACCTCCCCCCCAGTTGTCGTCATAGGAGGCACCGTAGTCAACCCGGCGCAATCCCACTTGGGCGTCTCGCCACAACCATTCCTTGCCCGTAGGCTTGTGCAGAAAACTCCAGATCTTGCCGCCGAGTTCCGGCACCACCTGGATGGCGGTCAGCTTATGCTCCAGTCGAATGGTTTCGAACCCATCTACCCACGCGCGGGTCACACGTGCGCGGCAACTCGATTGGGTGCTGGATGGCGCGTCAGGCATTAGTGCTGGTCGCCTTAGGTCTCGATCTCTCGAGCTCGCAGTCCTCACCCGAGATCGAATCCAGCCTCCCTAAACCGTTGCTCGCTATACGGTAGGCCGCCACCTTCCAGCATTCATGAAGCCTGGCGCAGTGCTTGTCACAGAGTAGCTTCACTGCCTGGATGTCGGGCCAGTGATGATCGTCCAGCATCATAACGCTGTTGGAGTGGAGCAGTCCGCAGGATAGGCCGAAATCGAGCAGCGGATTCAACCCCTCATGCGAGCCGTCGATGTAGATGAGGTGAAATCGCCGGCCCGCCTGGTGCAGCGCCCGCAGTCCATCGAGGCTGATCATCTCGAGCAGCTCGACCTCAAGACCCACCGATTGGTAGAGGCTGAGGGCGAGCTGTCTTGTGCGTTTTGTAATACCGACATGGATGCCCTTTTCCCAGATTCCTTTTGACCCCTCGAAGTAACCCATATCGAAGTACGGGTCAATGGAGGTGAGCTGGCCAAGCGCGCCCCGCGCCCTCAGCAGGAGACCGATGACGCTCATCGAAAGACCTTGAGCCGAACCGATCTCCAGAAAATCCACTGTTCCGAACCGCTCGGCCACATCCAACACGGCGCGTTCAAACGTCTCGACAACCTCCCGCCGCAGCGCATTGCTGTAGAAGTTCCATCCATGCTGCTCTCCCTGGTGGATTGTCTGAGCATTACCCTGGACGGTCTGGATGGCTTCTTCTGAAAACGGCGCCAGCTTTACAGACGAATAATCGAGCCCCTTTAACCGCAACAGCTCCCGCTGTCCAGCATCACGCAGAAGCTGCATCTGGACTGCGTGCTTGAGCTTAGTTGATAGCGCGCCGAACCATGACGGCGGCGTCTCAGAATTGCGGCAGCGGGCCAACAGCGGATGGCTCATAAAGCGTTTGTCCACACCTTGTCACTGCCCCATTGCTGCTGGTACGTTTCAACGGCCGCGCGCAGCGCGACCTCACGCGTCAGGCCCTGCTCGCACGCCTCGAGAAACCATCGGACGAACATCCCAATGCGTCGGGCTGCCTGCCCATCGCGAAAGGGGTCCAAGTGGGAGAGCATTGTTGATAGATCTCCCACACTGCCTTGCGCTCCACCGGAGACAAAGAACTGCTCGACGGCCTGCCTCAACTGCTCTAACTCCGTAAACATGACTTTTGGATTATCCCACTTGGTACTAGCGAACCAATCCTTCATAGGCCCTTCGGTCACCCTGGCAGGATCCCAGAACACCGTCCGGGCTCCAGCGAGCGCCGCCACGACTCCGCCAGAATTGTACCCTAAGGCCACCACCAGATCAGACGCCCGCGCAGCCTCGTGAACAGAACGATGTCCTTCCAGTAGGACTGCGCGCCCTTCAGCCATGAGCGCCTGGAGGCGCGCCAAGAATCCCGGGGTGGAGGCAAAGATCTTCGGGGTCGGATGCTTCGGTTTGATGAGCAATCCGATGCGGGGGTTGGCCTCGGCCCACGTCAACATCGCGTCGTAGAACTGGCGGTGCTGAGTTGAGGAATAGTGGCTCGCCAGGCCTAGCGATCGATCGAGGACACCGATCACGCGTGTCGTCTCGCCAAAGCACCGCCGCATCGAGGCGACGCCCTGACTGGTCACCGGTCCGTCCGACAGATGATGAAAGATGCACCCTGTTTGCAAAATCACTTCCGCGCAGCTGCCCCAGCGATCCGAGACAATGGCTTGGTGCTGGGGCCCCCAGACCCCATAGACCTGGTGTAATGGTAAGAGCGCCCCACTGGTCGGGTACAGTTGACTCCAGTGGTACCCGAGGCGAATCGCCCCCACAAGATCCGCAGCCAGCGACATCGCGTCAAGGTTCGTCTCTTCCACACTAAACAGCACTTTGATATGCTCCGCTTCCATAAGCGCCTGCCACCGACGCAGGTGTCCTACCACGTGTGCACATCGAGCGACGTGCCATGCAGGCGCCATGCTCCGGGGAGCCTTGAGCAGCAGGCGCATCAGCCAGAGTCCGTCGAAGACGGTTCTGCTGATGGGTTGGGCCGGAAAACCCGCGGTGGGCGTTGTGGCGCTCGCATTCGCATCAGCATAAAGAATCCGGTATCGATAGCCGCCTCGTTGTAAGTGGTCGATGGCCTCATCCGTCGCCTGAGAACGAGCGCGGTCAAAAAAGATCAGGCATCGCGCAGGAGGCAGTCCGGAAGCGGCATACCACCATAAATCGTTTAATCGATCGGCCTCGCTGCCGAATCCCCACGCGTATTCGAGGGCTACCGTCGCAGGCTTCACGGCGGCAACGGAGAGGCCAAACGTCCCCCACGCCTTCAGGCGCTGAGTCACCTGCCACAAGAGATAGAAGCACAACCGAGCCACCCTAACCAAGGAGGACGTCCGAACATCGGCATAGCCAAGGAACTGGATCTGGACCGCTGGGCTGAACGATGTCCGAACTGCGTCAGTCAGGGCAGGGGCTAAGTCGGCCACGTTGGCTAGGACCAGCACCTGTGGCGCTCCGGAAAACAGCTGGCCCTGTTGCTGCGCAAGCAGCCCGAGCAGGATCGGGTCATAGATCTCCCGCTGCACGAGCTTGCGCCAGAACGCCCGCAGTCGTTGCGGTGCAATCCCGGCTGCAAACTGGGCGAATAAGAACCCCTCCGCTTCCAGTCGCTGGACCAGGGTGCACCCAACCTGCTGTACGGTGAGCTGTAACCAGTCATAGAGTGAACCCGCAGCGGGCATCTGGCTCGTGAGATCCGGCTCGAGCCGCTCGACATCGTGGCAGAGCTGCAACCACCGGATGAGGTGCAACCATCGCTCGCCCCAGCAGCCGCTCCGTAGGATCCGGATGGCTGTGACGCGATAGCGAAGTGACAGCCGCCAGAGCCGCAGACCTGAACAGAAGTTC
>JAGVGS010000110.1 GCA_020057015.1 Candidatus Omnitrophota bacterium
AATCACGATATTGCCTTCCTGGGCACGGGCTCGCTGGCGGTGGACATTGCGCTGGGCATCGGCGGGGTGCCGCGCGGGCGGATCATCGAGATTTTCGGGCCGGAGTCCTCGGGGAAAACTACGCTGTGCCTCAGTATTATCGTGGAGGCCCAACGCGCCGGCGGGGTCGCGGCGTTCATCGATGCGGAGCATGCGCTCGATCCAGGCTACGCCAAGACGCTGGGCATCAACTTGGATGACCTGCTCGTCTCGCAGCCGGATACCGGCGAGCAGGCCCTGGAGATCACCGAGTCGCTGGTGCGCTCCAATGCGGTCGACGCGATTGTGATCGACTCGGTGGCCGCCTTGGTGCCGCGCGCCGAAATCGAAGGCGAGATGGGCGACCAGTTTGTGGGGCTGCAGGCGCGCCTCATGAGCCAGGCCCTGCGCAAGCTGACCGCCGCGGTCGCGCGCTCCAAAACTTCGGTCATCTTCATCAACCAGCTGCGTGAGAAGATCGGCGTCATGTTCGGCTCGCCGGAGACCACGCCCGGCGGCCGGGCGCTGAAGTTTTACTCGTCGGTGCGCATCGACCTGCGCCGCATCGAGACCATCAAGGTGGGCGATCGGGCGGTAGGCAACCGAGTGCGGGCGAAGATCGTGAAGAACAAGGTGGCGCCTCCCTTCCGCCAGGCTGAATTCGACATCCTGTTTGACGAGGGGATCTCGAAGGCCGGCAGCATCCTGGATGTGGGCGAAGCGGTCGGGGTGATCCAGCGCCAGGGCAGCTGGGTCTCCTTCGGCGAGCAGCGCCTGGGGCAGGGCCGGGAGAGTGCGCGGCTCTTTTTGCGGGAGAACCCGAAACTGATGAAGCAATTAGAGGAGCAAGTGCGCAAGAAGTCGGCGCAGCAGGAGAAGGCGGATGCCGCGCCGGAAAAAGCCAAAGAACAGGAACCCGCAGCCGCGTAAGCGAGCAGGAGGATCACGGATGCGCACACCACGGATACGGTTGTTCGGGTTCGTGATGGTGATGGGGCTCGCCTTGGCCGGTTTCCTGGCCAGCAGCGCGGAACTCTGGTCCAGCAACGGCAAACCGACGCCGCACGCCGCGATGATGGGCACGGCGCAGGCCGCTTCAGAGGAAGCCGACTCGCTGCAGAGTGCGTTTATCCGCATTGCCGAGCACACGGGGCCGGCGGTCGTCAGCATCTCCACCGAGCAAATCGAGCGCGTGAAGCAGTATTTCCGCGTGCATCCGTTCTTCGGCTTCGGCGAGGGCGGCGAAGGCGGGCCTTTTGATGACATGTTCAAGCAGTTTTACGGCGATACCCCGCAGCAGGAATTCCGCCGCTTTGGGTTAGGGTCGGGCGTCCTCATCAGCCAAGAGGGGCTTATTTTGACCAATGAGCATGTGGTAACCGACGCCGACAAGATCAAGGTCACCTTGTTTGATGGCCAGGAGTTCGACGGCACTGTGAAGGGCACCGACCCGCGCACGGACCTGGCCGTGATCAAGATTGACGCCAAAAAGAAGCTCCCGGCAGCGGTGCTGGGCAACTCCGAGACCGTGCGCACGGGCCAGTGGGCCATTGCGTTGGGCAATCCCTTCGGCCTCATGGGCGTGGGGGTGTCAAACAGGGCCCTCGGCTCAGAGCCCACCCTGACTGTGGGCGTGGTGAGCGCGTTGAACAGGCAACTGCCGCGCCAGACGCGTTCGGATCGGGATTACTCCGGCCTGATCCAGACGGATGCAGCCATCAATCCGGGCAACAGCGGCGGGCCGCTGCTGAATCTCCAGGGGGAAGTGATCGGCATCAACGTGGCCATCCTGTCCAGCTCGCGCGGCTTTGAAGGGATCGGGTTCGCGATCCCGGTGAACAAGGCCAAGAGCATCCTGGACGACCTGATTGAGGGCAAGCGGGTCGTGTACGGGTGGTTGGGCATCCAGATCCAGGACATTACGCCGGATGTGGCGGAGTACTACGGGGTGGGTGAAGACCAAGGCGTGCTGATCTACCAAGTGCTGCCCGAGAGCCCGGCTGAAAAGGCGGGCCTGAAGGACGGTGATATCCTCAAATCCTTCGACGGGGAGGCCATTGGGCACTCACGGGGCTTGATTGATCGCGTCAGCAGCACGAAGGCCGGCCGGCGCATCCTGGTGGAGATCTTGCGCGAAGGTAAGCGCCAAACGCTCACGGTGGAGATTGGCGAGCGGCCGTTGGATACTGAAGGGGCCGGTGCGGGTGCTACCGCCGAAAGCTGGCGCGGATTGCGCGTCGGCAGCCTCTCGGGTGAGCAAGTGCCGGGCCGGCAATTGCCGCAGGGGCTCACGGGCGTAGTGGTGCTGGAGATCGAGGCTGGCAGCCCGGCGGAAGAATCCGGGTTGCGTCCGGGCGATGTCATCAATGAGATCAACCGCATCGGGATTGAGAGCGTGAGCGATTACACCCATGCCATCCGCCAGGTCAAGGGCAACGCGCTCGTCCGGACGAACCGCGGCTACGTCGTCGTCAAAGACAAATCGTGAGCTCGCGGCCGCTGCCGCGGCGGCTGCGGCGCGGTTCGCGC
>JAGVGS010000185.1 GCA_020057015.1 Candidatus Omnitrophota bacterium
ATGACGGCCGCCGGGGCGATGCTGGCGGTCTACGGAGCGGCGTGGTGGACCCTGGCGTCCTTCGCATTGACCACCGACGCGGTGATGGTGTCGGTGATCCGCAGCATCTGCTGGCTGATCTTTCTCGAGATGGTCATCCTCGTCCCGCTGGTGATGTGGTGGGGCATTCGCCTGACGCATCGCGTGGCCGGCCCGCTGGTGCGCATCCATGGCGGGCTGGCGCGCTTGATCCGGGGCGACTACGCGGTGCAGATCCGGCTGCGCGCCGGCGATGAGCTGCAGGATTTGGCGGCCCAGGTCAACGCCTTGGCCGAGGTGCTGCAGCGGCGCTAGGAGGACGCGTTGCATCCCTGTAGCGCGCATGCTACCCTAGCGACCATTCCATGAGCACGGCGCAAACGGTTTCCGCGATCGAGGCCCCGAGCACCGCCACCGGCATTCCCAACGGGAAGCTGGGGATGTGGCTCTTCCTCGCTTCGGAAGTGATGTTTTTCACCGGCCTGATTGCCGCCTTCGTGATCCTCTGGATGAGCCATCCGGCTTGGCCCGGCGCCGAGGGGCACCTCAACCGTCTGATCGGCACGGTGAACACCTTTGTGCTCATCTGCAGCAGCATGACGGTGGTGCTGGCCCTGGCGGCCGATCAGCGCGGCGAGATGGCCGGCACCCGGCGCTGGCTGCTGGTGACGATCGCCCTGGGCGCGTTGTTTCTCCTCATCAAAAGCAGCGAATACCGCGAGAAGTTTGCCCACCACATCTTCCCGAGCACGAACGTGTTTTGGTCCTGCTATTTCACGCTGACCGGCTTTCACTTCTTGCACGTGCTCGGCGGGATGGTCTTTAATCTCTACGTGCTGGCGCGCACCACCGGCCGCCACTGGCCGCAGTTTCGCAAGCGGCTGGAGCTGGCCGGGCTGTACTGGCACTTCGTGGATATCGTGTGGATATTCCTTTTTCCCCTGTTGTATCTCTTCTGATGCCCGCCTCCCACACCGCAGACCACCCGACCAGACGCTATCTCGCCATTTGGGGATGGCTGGCCGGGCTGATGCTGCTGGGGGTCGCGCTCTCTGAATTGCCGCTGCCGAAACTGACGATCGTGCTGGTCGTCCTCGCCCTCTCGTCGGTCAAGGCCGTGCTGGTGGGGATGTACTACATGCACCTGAAGATGGACGCGCGGCTGCTGCGCCTGGTCGCCCTCGGTCCGCTCGTGCTGATCCTGCTGGCCCTGAGCGTGGTGTTTTCCAGCCGCCTACTGCACTTCTAAGCCGCGCGCTACAGCGAGAAGCTGGGCAGCGGCAGCTTAATCGGCCGCAGCGACAGAGGCCGAGGCTCCGGCAGCTTGGCCGGCCCGCCTTGCGGCAACCGGATGCGGCTCGCCAGCCTTAAGAACCCCAACAGCCGGATGGCGGCGTACGTGATATCAAACTCCCACCAGCGTAAGCCATGCGCTGCGGAGTGGGGAAAGGCATGGTGGTTATTGTGCCAGCCCTCGCCGAAGGAGACCAGGGCGACCCACCAGTTGTTGCGCGAGCCTTCATTCGTGTTGTACGACTGGTAGCCCCAGAGATGCGACGCGGAGTTGACGAGCCACGTGCCGTGGTAGACGACGGTGGTGCGCAGGAAGAGCCCCCAGATGAGCCAGGGCAAGCCGCCCACCACGAACAAGACCCCGCCGAGCGCGACGGTCCAGAGCGAGTTGGTTTGCTCGAAGAAGCGCTGCACCGGATCGCGTTGCAGGTCCGGGACGAACTTCACGTACTTGGCGGGGTTGTCGATCAAGTCATCGTAAGGGAACAGCCAGCCCATGTGGGCCCACCAGAACCCGCGCAGCGGGCTGTGGGGGTCTTGCGGCCGATCGGCGAAGGCGTGGTGGACGCGGTGCGTGGACACCCACTTGATCGGCCCGCCTTGAAGGGCCAGCATGCCGCAGAGCGTCAGCGGGTACTCGACCCACTTCGGCACCTGAAAGCTGCGGTGCGTGAGCAGGCGATGGTAGCAGAGCGTGATGCCCATCGCGGTGACGACCTGGAGGACGACAAAGACCCCAAACGCGCTCCACGTGAAGGTGAACGGGGCCAACAGGGCCCCCAGGTGGATGAAGGCGATGCCGGCCACGATCTCCCACTTGAACGAGGCCGGTGGCGCGAGGGTCTCGCTGATTGTTGCCGTTGCTGTTTGTGCCATGAGCAAGCTCCTTTTCGCCTGAATGTCCTAGTATCGCTCAATCTGGCGCAGCAGACAGTACACCAATCGCTGGTGCACAAGCAGCCGAACCAACCCCTGCCGGAGCGTTTCCTGGCAGGCCTCCAAGGGGCACCCGAGCGCCTCGGCCGCTGAAGTCTCGGTCAAGAAATTCAAGAAATACGCGTCCAGCGCGCGCTGCTCGACATTCGGCAGGTGCTGCACGGCCGTGTACACCAGTTCTTGGTGAAACTCGTTCAAGAACTGATACGGCGCGCAGCGCAGATAGCTGTAGGGCGTCAGGGCCCGCTGGCGCGGATCCATCGGCTGATCCAGCCGGCGGTAGGCCTCGAGCGTCAAAGGCCAGAAACGCTCGCGCAACCACTGGCATAAAGACGGCACGGCCGGCTGCTGGGCAAACTCCAGCACGCACGCCCGGAAGACTTGATGCACGAGCCGGGAATAATCTTTGTCCGTGACCGCGCGGTAATCGCCCCGGGCGCCTGCGAGCGGCTTGTTCGTCCGCGGGATGAAGCGGCAGCCTTCGGTGCAGAGCAAGTAATCCCACGAGGCCGTGGCCCAGGCAAATAACGGCTGGAACTCGGTCACCAGTTCCTGGTACGCTGAGCCTAAGGCAGCCTGCGGCTGGCGTTGCAACCGGCGGAAGATCTGGGCCACCAAGGCTTCGGCGTTGCCCAAGCGCCCGCGCTGCAGGGTAGGCAGCGCCGGCTGATCAAAGACCTGAGGCAGCGCGATATCGAGGGCTGGCTCATCCTGCACATAGACGGTCTCATGAGCCTGCAGGGGCTCAAAACCCAGGTCGATCATCACTACTAGTTTAGCATAGGGCTCTTTGGGGCCACAAGGAGAAACTCGTCGGTGACAGGGCTCATACTGGGCTGTTTGGCGAGTCTCGGGTTGACCGGTTGGTGCCTGCTGCGGGCCCTCACCGGAGGGGGGCTGGTGCGACGGTTTCAGCGGCTGGCGGCGGCCGCGTGTTGGCTGGTGCTTGCGATCACGCTGGGCAGTGCCGCCCTGGTGGTGCAGTTGTTCCATGCGTTTGCCGGCGAGACGCTGGTGGCTCAAGTGACCACTGAGCGGATCGCCCCCCAGCGCTTTACGCTCACCTACCAACCCGCCGAACCAGGCAAGCCTCCCAAGACCATGACCCTGCGGGGAGATCAATGGGCGTTTACCGGCGGGATCGTGAAGTGGCACCCATGGCTGACGGCGCTGGGCCTCTCCAGCTATCATAAACCACGTTGGATGAGCGGCCAGTTTGCCGACCTTGGCCGCCAGCAAGCTCAACCGCCCACGATCTATCCCCTGGAGCCGCTGACAGATCCGGTATGGGAGGGCCTCTACTGGGCTGACCCGTATTTGCCGTTTGTCGAGGCGGTCTACGGCTCTTCCGCGTTTGTCTACGTAGAGCCGGGCATCGTGCAGGACGTGTTTGTGACCCCTTCGGGGTACATGATTAAGCGTCAGCGACGGTAGCGCGGCACTCGACACGCTCGCCCCCCTGTGCTAGAATCATCCTGTTGCTACGAAAGCACACCTGTGCTCAACCCATCTGTAGCGCACCCATCATTGACGGCAGTACAGGACGCGGTCTGTCTGTCCCAACAGCAGGAGGAGAGCGGCCCGCCATGATCCCTCGTTATACCCATCCGGTGATCGGCGCGCTCTGGAGCGATGAGCACCGCCTCAAGGTGATGCTTGAAGTCGAGCTGCAGGTGCTCGACGCCCAGGCGGCTATCGGCGTTGTGCCTAAGGCCGCGGCCCGGGCCATCCGCCGCACGGCCCGGGTGAACCTCAGCGCGGTGCAGCAGCGCGAGGCCAAGACCCGCCACGATGTCATCGCCTTCATCGAGAACATCGAACAGCACGTCGGCAAGAACGGCCGCTATCTGCACTTTGGCCTGACGTCCAGCGATGTGCTGGACACGTCGCTGGCGCTCCTGCTGCGCCAGGCCACCGAGATCCTGGAAAAGGGGCTGGCCGCCTTGCTCAAGGCGCTTGCCGTGCAGGCTAAGCGGCATCGGCAGACGCTGACCATCGGGCGCACGCACGGCGTGCACGCAGAGCCCACCACGTTTGGCCTCAAGCTGGCGGTGTTCTACGAAGCGTTTCAGCGCCACCAAGCGCGGCTGGCGCAGGCGAATAAGGAAATCAGCGTCGGGAAGATCTCCGGGGCCGTGGGCACCTTTGCGAGCGTGGACCCACGCGTGGAACAGCGCGTCTGCAAAGCGCTGGGCCTGAAAGCCGCCCCGATCTCCACCCAGATCGTGTCGCGCGATCGGCACGCGGCCTATGTGACGACTCTGGCTCTTATCGGGGCGAGCCTCGAGCAGCTCGCCGTCGAGATCCGTCATCTCCAGCGCACCGAAGTGCGCGAGGCCGAAGAGCCCTTTGGGGTCGGGCAGAAGGGCTCCTCGGCGATGCCGCACAAGAAAAACCCCATTACATGCGAGCGGGTGACCGGCCTCAGCCGCCTGCTGCGCGGGTATGCTGCGGCGGCCATGGAGAATGTGGCGCTGTGGCATGAGCGCGACATCAGCCACTCATCGGTGGAGCGCGTGATCCTCCCTGATGCCACGATCGCCCTCGACCACATGTTGCGCAGCATGACCGAGGTGCTCCAGGGCCTGGTGGTGCATCCGGCGCGCATGCGCGCCAATCTGGAGAGCACGCACGGCGCCGTGTATTCCGGCCAGGTGCTGCTGGCGCTGATGCGACAGGGGCTTTCGCGCACGCAGGCCTATGAGCTGGTGCAGCGCAACGCGCTGGCGGCTTGGCACGAGGGCCGGCCGCTGATCGATGTGCTGCTGGCGGACAAAGCGATCCGGCGGCATTTGACCGCGGCCGCGGTGCGCCGCTGCGTCAACCCGCAGGCCGCGTTGCGCCATGTGGGATTGATCTTCAACCGGGTGGGGCTGTGATCATGCGCACGGGGCCAATCGGGATCGTGCTGGCGGCGGCGTTGTTGAGCAGCGGGTGCGTGCGGCAATTACTGACGATCAAGACCGAGCCGTCCGAGGCGCAGGTGTATGTCAATGACCGGCTCCTGGGCAAGAGCCCGGTGAGCTATGATTTCGAATGGTATGGCTGGCACCGGGTGATGATCCGCAAAGAAGGCTACACGCCGGTCAATGAGAAGAAGCTCTTAAAAGCCCCGCTCTACTTGTGGATTCCGCTGGACCTGGTGATGGAGCTGCTGCCTTTTCCCATTCGCGACACCCGCACCTGGAGCTACCAGTTGAACGCGACGCCCACGCTGCCGGCCCCGGTGCCGCCGGATGTCCTCACCGTGCCGCTCGATAGTCCCTCCGCGGCCCGGCCACCGACGCCAGTGCCCGCCGCGACCGATCGGCCGGTGCTCTCCATCGATGCGAGCAACAATGCCCCCAGCCAGGAGGAGTCTGATGCCTCAGCAAGGTAAACAGCTCTACGAAGGCAAGGCCAAGATCCTCTACGCTACGGATGATCCGACGCTGGTGATCCAGTATTTCAAGGACGATGCCACGGCCTTCAACGCCCAGAAGAAAGGCACGATCCTGGATAAGGGCGTGTGCAACAACCGCATCTCCGCCGCGCTGTTTGCGTACCTCGAGTCGAAGGGCGTGCGCACGCACTTCGTGAAGCAGCTCGATGAGCGCAGCATGCTCGTCAAGAAACTCGAGATCGTGCCGCTGGAAGTCACGATCCGCAATATTACCGCCGGGGGCATGAGCCGCATGCTGGGGATCGAAGAGGGGATCATGCTGAAGCCCCCGGTGTTCGAATGGCACTACAAGAGCGATGCGCTGAGCGATCCGCTCATCAACGATGACCATATCATTGCGATGGGCTGGGCCACGGCGAAAGAGCTGAGTGCTATCCGCGCGGAGTCGTTTAAGGTCAATGACGCGCTGAAGGCGTTCTTCAATGACCGCCAGCTGGACCTCGTGGACTTCAAGCTCGAGTTCGGCCGCTTCCAGGGCAGCCTCCTGCTGGGCGATGAAATCTCGCCGGATACGATGCGCCTCTGGGAGCACGGGACGCGCAACAAGCTGGACAAGGACCGTTTCCGCCGGGATCTCGGCAGCGTTGAGGAAGCGTACAAGGAAGTGCTGCGCCGGGTGCTCGGTGAGAGCCAGGTTTGCCGATGAAGGCACAGGTCTATATCACGCTGAAAGACGGCCTGCTCGACGTGCAGGGCAAGACCGTCAAGAGCGCTTTGGATGAGTTGGGCTTCAAAGGTGTGGCCCAGGTGCGCATGGGTAAGTACATCGAGATCGACCTCGCAGAGGCCAAGCCCGGCGCTGCCCGGCAAGAGGTCGAGCGCATGTGCCAGAAGCTGCTTGCCAATCCCATCATCGAAGCCTACCGCGTCGAAGTGAAGTGACAGACACCTGAAGTGCCAGGCACTTGAAGTGCCTGACACTGACTGAGGGCCACTATGAAGTTCGGGGTCGTGGTGTTTCCAGGCTCGAATTGCGATCAGGATTGCGTCCGCGTCGTGCGCGACGTGATCCGGCAGCCGGTGGCGATCCTTTGGCACCAGGACACCTCGCTGCAGGGTGTCGAGGCCATCATCATTCCCGGCGGGTTCAGCTACGGCGACTACTTGCGCACCGGGGCGATCGCGCACCTCTCGCCCATCATGCAGGCGATCAAATCCTTTGCCGAAGACGGTGGACTGGTGCTGGGCATCTGCAACGGGTTCCAGATTCTGTTGGAGAGCGGGCTGCTGCCTGGGGCGATGATGCGCAACACCGGCCTGCGCTTCATTTGCCGCACCGTGCCGCTGCGCGTCGAGCGCGTGGATACGGTCTGGACGAACAAATGCCAGAAGGGCCAGATCATCCACTTACCGATTGCGCACAACGAGGGCCGCTATATCCGCGACCCGCAGCCGCACGAATCGCTTGCCGAGCAGGTGGTCTTCCGCTATGAAGGGACGAACCCGAACGGGTCGGAGGAGGCCATCGCCGGGCTGATGAACCGCGCCGGCAACGTGCTGGGCATGATGCCGCATCCCGAGCGCGCGGCCGAGGATGTTCTCGGCAACACCGATGGCCGCCTGATTTTTGAGTCGATGCTTACCGCCCACGCGAATGCCTGATGCGCCCATGACCAGCCGCCGAGCACGAGCGACACGGAGCACTACTGCCCGCAGCGCTAGGGGAAGGATGATGAAAGGCAAGAGCGCCCACCGGGGGATGGGTAGCGCGAGGACAGTAGTGCGCAGTGGCGCCCGTGCGGGACAGGACGAAGCGCTGCTGCACAAGGTCGCGCGCTCGCACAACTTGAGCGACGACGAGTTCGCGCACATCGTGAAGGTGCTCGGCCGCGAGCCCACGCTCACCGAGGTGGGCATCTTCGGCGTCATGTATAGCGAGCACTGTTCGTACTGCAGCTCGAAGCCGTATCTGAAAACGCTCCCGACCAGCGGAGCGCGCATTTTGGTGCCGGCCGGCAAAGAGAACGCCGGCGTGGTGGACCTCGGCGATGGCCTGGCCGTGGCCTTCAAGTGCGAGAGCCACAACCACCCCTCGGCGGTCGAGCCGGTGCAGGGGGCAGCCACGGGGGTGGGCGGCATCATCCGCGATATCTTCACGATGGGGGCGCGGCCGATCGCGCTGCTGGATTCGCTGCGTTTCGGGCCTTTGAGCGAGGCGCGCACGCGCTTTCTCTTCCAGGGCGTCGTGAAGGGCATCAGCGACTACGGCAATGCCGTGGGCGTGCCCACGGTCGGCGGCGAAATTTATTTTGACGCGGGGTATCGCGAGAACCCGCTGGTCAACGTGATGTGCATCGGGTTGGTCGATCCCAAGCAACTCGCCCGTGCCGCGGCCAAAGGCGTTGGCAACCCCGTGCTCTATGTCGGCTCCTCTACCGGCCGAGATGGACTGGGGGGAGCGAGCTTTGCTTCGCGCGAACTGGCTGAAGGCGATGCGGATAGGCCAGCGGTGCAGATCGGCGACCCGTTCACGGAGAAATGCCTCATCGAGGCGACCCTTGAAGCGCTTGCGACCGGCGAGGTCGCCGGCATTCAAGATATGGGGGCCGCGGGGCTCACCTGCTCGACGGCCGAGATGCCGGCTAAGGCCGGCACCGGGATGGAGATCGAGATCAGCCTCGTGCCCCGACGCGAAGAGGGCATGACGCCGTATGAGGTCATGCTGTCCGAGTCGCAAGAGCGCATGCTGCTCGTGGTGAAGAAGGGCAAGCAAGCGCAGATCCAACAGATCTTTGCCAAGTGGGGCTTAAACGCCGTGGCGATCGGTACCGTGACCGACACCCAGCGGCTGTGCGTGAAGGACCAGGGCATCGTGGTGGCGGATATTCCGGTGAAGGCGCTGACCGATGACGCGCCGGTGTATCAGCGTCCGGTGAAAGAGCCGGCGTATCTGGCGAAGGTGAAAACCTGGTCGCCGAAATCGCTGTCCGTGCCCAGCGACTACAACGCCGCGCTGCTGAAGCTCCTGGGTTCGCCGACCATTGCAAATAAAGCTTTTGTATACGAGCAATATGACCACATGGTGCAGACGAACACGACGCTGCTGCCGGGCCGCGGCGATGCCGCACTGCTGCGTTTGAACAAGCCGGACAAGTATCTGGCGGCCACGATCGACGGCAACGGGCGGTATTGCTATCTCGACCCGTACGAGGGCGGCAAAGCCGTGGTGGCGGAAGCGGCGCGCAACCTGGTCTGCGTGGGGGCCCAGCCGCTGGCGGTCACCGACTGCTTGAACTTCGGCAGCCCCAAGGACCCAGAGATCATGTGGCAGTTCAAGGAGTGCGTGCGCGGCCTCGCGGAGGCCTGCCAGGCCTTTGACACCCCGGTGACCGGGGGCAACGTGAGCTTGTATAACGAGAGCGGCGGGCAGGCGATCGATCCGACACCCATCGTGGGCATGGTGGGCCTGTTGGAAGGCAAGCCGCTGAGCGCCGCGTTTCAGCAAGATGGCGACGCGGTGATTTTGCTCGGCGAGACGCGCGAGGAGTTAGGCGGCAGTGAGTACCTCAGCGTGATCCATGGGCAGCGCGCGGGCTTACCACCGCGCGTGGATTTACGCGCCGAAAAGGCGCTGCAGCAGTTCATGCTCGATGCGCACCGCTCAGGCTGGCTGCAATCGGCGCACGACTGCTCCGAAGGCGGCTTGGCGGTGACGCTGGCCGAGTGCTGCATCATGGACGAGCGGCAGCGGCATGGGGTCGCGATTGAGCTCTCCGATGAGGCGGTGCGGATGGCTCGGCGCGCGGATGCGCTGCTTTTTGGCGAATCGACCGGCCGCATTGTCGTGAGCTGCCGCCCTGAGCAGGTGGATCGCGTGATGATGTTCGCGAAGCGCCGCGGCGTGCCGGCCTCACGCATCGGGTGGGTCGGCGGCTCCCAGCTGACCATCGGCACATGGCTGAGCACCAGCGTGGAAGCACTCAACACTCAATGGCGCAGCGGCCTGCAACAGGCGCTGACGACCCCTCGGGCTCATGGACGAGCACGTTAAGCACTATTGCGGGCTGTTCGGCCTCTTCGGGCACCGGGATGCCGCGCGCCTGACGTACCTCGGGCTGTATTCGCTGCAGCATCGCGGCGAGGAGGCCGCCGGCATCGTGACGTGGGATGGCAAGACGATGCATGCCCATAAAGCGGTGGGGTTGGTCTCCGAGGCATTTAACGAGGAGACGCTGCGCCAGCTGCCCGGCCGCATGGCGCTGGGGCATACGCGCTACTCCACGACGGGCTCGAGCACGCTCAAGAACTCGCAGCCGCTGGTGGTGACGTATGCCAAGGGGTCGCTCGCGGTGGCGCACAACGGCAATTTGATCAACGCCTTCGAGCTGCGCCAACAGCTCGAGGGCAACGGCTCGATTTTCCAGACGACCGTGGATAGCGAGATCATCCTGCATTTGCTCGCGCGCGCCACAAACAAGGAATTCATCGATGATTTGTGCGAATGCGTGCGCCTCTTAAAGGGGGCCTTTTCGCTGATCTTTCTTACGGAGAAGGAGATGATCGGCTGCCGCGACCCCAACGGCTTTAGGCCCTTGTGCATCGGCCGGCTCAACCGAAGCTACGTGCTGGCTTCCGAGACGTGCGCGCTCGATATTATCGGGGCGAAATTCATCCGCGAGGTGGAGCCCGGCGAGGTCGTCGTGATCAGCGGCAGCGGGCTGCGATCGATCAAGCCCTTCAAGGGCGAGGAGGCCGCCAACCGCTCGCACTGCCTTTTTGAGCACGTGTACTTTGCGCGGCCTGATTCCATCATCTTCGGCGAGAGCGTGCAGGACGTGCGCGTGAAGCTCGGCCGGCAACTCGCGCGGGAGTACCCGGTGCAGGCCGATCTCGTGATGCCGATCCCGGACTCAGGGAATTTCGCCGCGCTGGGCTACAGCCTCGAGTCGCAGATTCCTTTTACCCTGGGGATGACGCGCAACCACTACGTGGGCCGCACCTTCATCCAGCCGGCGCAAGAGATCCGCGATCTCAAGGTGCGCGTCAAATTCAACCCGATCAAGGCCCTCATCCGCGGCAAGCGCCTGGTCATCGTGGATGACTCGATCGTGCGCGGCACGACCACCCGCGCCCGCGTGAAAAGCTTGCGCGAGGCCGGGGCCAAGGAGATCCACATGCGCGTGAGCTGCCCGCCCACCAAGCACTCGTGCTTCTACGGGGTGGATTTCCCGACCAAGAAGGAACTCATTGCCAACACGATGAGCCTGGAGGAGATCCGCAAGTTTATCGGGGTCGAGACCCTCGGGTATCTGTCCATTGAGGGGATGCTCACGTCGGTGGCCCGTCGCAATGACTACTGCACGGCCTGCTGGAGCGGGCAGTACCCGATCCCGTTCGGGGAGGAGGGCAACAAGTTCGCGCTGGAGCGCATGGCCAAGCACTCGGGGCAGGGCGCCTGCTGATGGCCGCCCCTCGCGCCCGGCGTGAGGCCAGCTACCGTCAGGCCGGGGTCGATGTCGAGGGCGCGGATCAGTGGCTGGCGCGGATGAAACCGCTGGTGCGCTCGACCTGGGGGGCCCAGGTGTTGCCGGATCGGGGCCAGTTCGCCGGCCTCATCACCCTGGGTCGCAGCCGTTTCAAGGACCCGGTGCTCGTGGCCTCGACCGACGGCGTGGGGACCAAGCTGAAGGTTGCCCAGCTGGCGGGCCGCTACGAAGGCCTCGGGATCGATGCGGTGGCGATGAACGTGAACGACGTGCTGGTCTACGGCGCGCAGCCCCTGTTCTTTCTGGACTACATCGCTATTGGCCGGCTGCAGCCGCCGCTGATGAGTGCGCTGCTGCGCGGGGTGGTGGACGGCTGCCGCCAAAGCGGCTGTGCCTTGCTGGGTGGGGAAACCGCCGAGATGCCGGGCGTGTATCGCGGAGAGGACTTTGACCTCGCCGGCTTTTGCGTCGGCGTGGTGGAGCGCCGCCGGATCCTTGATGGCCGCACGGTGCGGGCGGGCGATGTGATCGTGGGCCTCGCTTCCTCCGGCGTGCATGCCAATGGGTTTTCGCTGGTGCGACAGGCGCTGAGCTCAGCGCAGCTGCGCCGGCACGCGGATGCCCTCTTGACGCCGACGCGCATCTATGTCAAACCGGTAGCAGCGCTGCAGCGCCAGGTGCAGATCAAGGCCATCACCCATGTCACCGGCGGCGGCCTGGCGCGGCGCCTTCCCAGCTTGGTCGGCCGGCAGCCGAGGCTGCAGGCGCGGCTGCACGAGAGGAGCTGGCCGGTGCCGGCGATTTTTGACGTGATCCAGCGCGCCGGGGGCATTGCGCCACGCGAAATGTCTCGCACGTTCAATATGGGAATCGGGCTGGCGTTGGTCTGCCCGCGGCAGGAGGCGGTGCGGGCCGTGCGCGTGGCCAACGCGCAGGGTTGTGCCGCGTGGGTCATCGGACACCTTGAGAGGGGGTGAGCGGCCATGAGAGTGTTGGTGATCGGGTCAGGTGGGCGGGAGCACGCCCTGTGCTGGAAGCTCAGCCGCTCGCCGGAGCTTACCAAGCTCTTCTGCGCGCCGGGCAACGGCGGCATCGGCGAGATCGCCGAGCTGGTGGACATCGGCGCTGAAGACGTGGAAGCTCTTGCAGAATTCGCCGAGAGTAAGGACATTGATCTCACGATCGTCGGGCCGGAATCCGCGCTCGCCAAAGGCGTGGTGGACTTATTTGAGAAGCGCGGCCTGCGCATCTTCGGCCCGAACAAGGCTTCTGCCCGACTCGAATCGAGCAAAGCGTTTGCCAAGAACCTGATGAAGAAGTACCAGGTCCCCACCGGGCAGTTCGCCATCTTCGATGACCCGCAAGCTGCGCGCGCATACGTGCGCCAGCTCGGAGCCCCCATCGTGGTCAAGGCCGATGGCCTCTGCGGCGGCAAGGGCACGATCGTGGCCGGCACCCTCAGCGAAGCGCTGGGGGCCATCGACTTGCTGATGGAGGACAAGATCTTCAAGCAGGCCGGCGAGCGCATCGTGATCGAAGAGCGCCTGGTGGGCGAGGAAGCCTCGATCATCGTGCTGACCGACGGCGTCACCGCGCTGCCGCTCTTGACCGCGCAGGACCACAAGCGGCTGCACGAGGGCGACAAGGGGCCCAACACCGGCGGCATGGGCGTGTACGCGCCGACGCCGATCATTGACGCGGCCTTGGCCTCGCAGGTGATGGAGCAGATCATCCTGCCCACGATTCGCGCGATGGCGAGCGAAGGCTTGAGCTTCAAAGGCGTGCTCTATGCCGGGCTGATGCTCACGAGCGAGGGCCCCAAAGTGCTGGAATATAACGCCCGTTTTGGCGACCCGGAGACCCAGGCCCTGCTGCCGCTCTTGAAGAGCGATTTGCTGCCGGTCATTGATGACGCGGTGGAAGGCCGTCTGGCCGGCATGCAGCTGCAGTGGGAAGCCGGCAGCGGGGCGTGCGTCGTGCTCGCCTCTGGCGGCTACCCCGGCGATTTCCAAATCGGCAAGGAGATCCGCGGGCTGGACAAGCTCGCCAATCGGCGCGAGCTGCTGGTGTTCCATGCCGGCACCAAGATGGACCGCGGGCGCTGTCTCACCTGGGGTGGCCGGGTGCTGAACGTGGTGGGCACCGGGCCGGATCTGGAGGCCGCCCTCAAGCGCGCCTATGACGCGATCGGCGAGATCCAATTCGAGGGCATGCAGTATCGCAAGGACATCGGGCACCGCGCGCTGAAGAACCCGGCCGAGGCGTCCTCATGAGCGCTGCCGCCGCACCGCTCGTCGGTATTCTGATGGGCTCGGACTCGGACTGGCCAGTGCTGGAGCAGGCCAAGAAAACTCTGGCCGAATTCGAGGTGCCTTGCGAGGCACGGGTGCTCTCGGCGCACCGCTGCCCAGAGCTTGTGCGCGAGTACGCCTCCAGCGCGATCAGCCGAGGCCTGAAAGTGATCATTGCCGGGGCGGGTGGGGCGGCCCACCTGGCCGGGGTGGTGGCGGCCCACACCACGCTGCCGGTCATTGGCGTGCCCATCGAAAGCAAGAGCCTCAAGGGCCTGGACAGCCTGCTCTCGATGGTCCAGATGCCCAAGGGGATTCCGGTGGCCACGGTGGCCATCGACGGGGCGGCCAATGCAGCGATCCTGGCGGTGCAGTGCCTGGCCCTGGCCGATGCGCGTCTGGCCAAGGCGCTGATCGCGTACAAGCAGCGACTGGTCGAGGGCGCGCAGAAAGCGGATCGCGGCTTGCCCCGATGATGACGACGGCTCCCCGCGTGCTCAGCGTGCAAGGCCAGGCTCCCGATCCTGCGGTGCTGGCAGAGGCGGCCCGCATTGTGCGCCACGGGGGCCTGGTGGCGTTTCCCACGGAAACCGTGTACGGCTTGGCTGCCGATGCGACCAACCCGGACGCGCTGGCCAGGCTGAATCGCGTGAAAGGCCGCGCGCCGGAGAAGCCCTATTCCATCCATCTGCACGATCCCGCACAGATTACGGCCTACGTTGATGTGGTGCCGGAAGCCGCTCGGCGCCTGATGCAGCGCTTCTGGCCCGGTCCGCTGACGCTGGTGCTGCTGGCGCGCGATGGCCGCACGGTCGGGTTTCGGCTGCCGGATCACCCGGTCGCGCGGGCGTTTTTGGCGGCCTGCGCAGTGCCGGTGGTGGCCCCCAGCGCAAACCATGCCGGGGCGCCGCCGCCGACCGATGCGACCGAAGTGCTGGCCAGCCTGGACGGCGAGATCGATGGTATCCTGGATGCCGGCCCCACCACGCTGGGCCGCGAATCTTCGGTCGTGGAGATTATCGGATCGGACGTGCTCGTGCGCCGCGAAGGGGCGCTGTCTGAGGCCGCCATTCTCGCCGCCGCGAGTGCCCGTTAGCGTGCCGATGCTCATTAAGCACGTCCTCTTTGTGTGCACCGGCAATAGCTGCCGCAGCGTCATGGGGGAGTGGCTGCTGCGCGACGTGCTGCGCAAGGCCAGCCTCGCCGAGATCCAAGTGGCCTCGGCCGGCGTGCACGCCCTGCATGGCATGGGGCCCAGCCGTGATACGGTGCGGGTGCTCCAACAGGAGGCTGGGATCGATCCCTCCGAGCACCGCGCTCGGCTGATCAGCGCCTCCATGATTCAGGAGGCTGACCTCATCCTCGTGATGGAGCAGTTCCAGGGCGAAGAGATCCTCAAGCGCGTCCCGCGCGCGCAGGGCAAGGTGCACCTGCTGCGGCTCTTCAACCTGCCGCCGGAGGTGCAGGTGACCGACGCGACCATTCCGGACCCGATCGGCAAGCCCTACGAGGTGTATGAGAGCTGTTTTGCCGAAATCCGCGCCGCCGTCGAGCACGTCGCGCGCTTTCTCAGTGCGAGCACGCTGTCATG
>JAGVGS010000140.1 GCA_020057015.1 Candidatus Omnitrophota bacterium
CCGATTGGGCGCCACCGGTACTTCCACAAGCTCTACGCCCTGGATACGGTGCTCTCGGGCCTGGACAAGCCCACCAAAAAGCAGGTGGAGGGCGCGATGCAGGGCCACATCCTCGCCGAGGCGGCACTGATGGGTACGTACCAGAAACCGCAGGCAGCATCGCAATAAAGATTCCGGAGTCGTGCCTCCAGGAACCGGCTGGGGGAAAATGAGGCAGTCGCTAAGGTCGGCGATACGGTTGACGGGTGGCTAGTGGTACAGGTGCTATCGGACGGGGCAGTGTTGCAGCGCGGCGAGCAGCGAGAAACGATTCATATCGGCGAGTTGCTTCCCGGCGCCTCCTCGAATTAGTAGAGGCCAACCCGTTATCTGGCAACAGATAGCGGGTTGCGCTTTTTTTGGACAGAATTGGGTGGTATAATCGTCGTTTAATCATGCCTACACTAGGGATTCGTTTCGAGTCTATCGGGGGGCTTGGCGCGCATCTGGCTGCTCAGCTTTTAGCTGAAACGCTGGTGTTACGCCAGGGCCTTAACGCGTCGCAATTCTCCTCGTATGGGTCCGAGAAGAAGGGCACCCCGATCCGGTCTTTCATCCGGGTCGCCGACGCCGACACACCCATTCGGGTGACCAGCCCCGTTACCGAGCCGAACGTCTTGGCTGTTTTTCATCAGGCGCTGTTTGCCCGCCCCTCCACCCTGGCCGGGTTGCGTCGCGACGGCGTGCTGATTGTCAACGCGTCGGCCGATGCAACGATGGCACTGCCCAAAGGACGCGTCTTCCTCGTGGATGCCATGGCCATCGCTGTGGAAGAGAACACGCGCATCAATACCGCCATCCTTGGCGCTGTCGCCAAAGCGTGCCCCCTGATTGACGCCAAAGCGCTGGCCGCCATGCTCGAGGAACACTTCAGCCACCGTTCGCCCAAGCTCGCTGAGGCGAACGTCAAAACGTTTTGGAGAGGTTATAATGAGGCCATCGAGCGGGTCATTAAGGAAGGCCCGGAGCCGCCCCCTCCGGATGGCGCGACAGCGGCTCCCCGGCTAGGGTATGAGACGGCACCGCTGGGTGGAGCGATCGTCACACCGGGCAACACCGTGACCAATGACCTGTCGGCTTCGCGCCAGGGCTTTGCCCCGAAGCTGAACCTGGAGCTGTGCAATGATTGCGGGGTGTGCGATATGGTCTGCCCGGATTATTGCCTGGTTTGGGAATCCGAAGATGTCACGGATGATGGCGAATGGGAACGCAAGTCCGCGCACTTGTTAGGCATTGATTACCAATTCTGTAAGGGGTGCCTGCGCTGCGTGGAATCCTGCCCGTCCGGGGCGTTGACTAAGGAACGCGAGGGCGCCTGGGTCAAAGAACAGCAAGTGCCCCTCTGGCCACAGAAGAAGACGCAATGAGCAGCAAAACCGCAGCCCAGCCCTCCAAGCCTGCCCAAGTGCCATCCGCGCAGCGGCTGGCCTTCATGAGCGGCAATGAACTGGCCGCCCTGGCCGCTTCGCAGATCAATTACCACCTCATGGGCTATTATCCCATCACCCCCTCCACGGAAATCGCCGAATCCTTAAGCCGCATGAAAGCCAACGGCAAACACACCATCGCCATGGTGCCTGCCGACGGGGAGCATAGCGCAGCGGGCATTTGCTACGGGGCTTCCACCGGTGGCGGGCGCGTCTTGAATGCCACCAGCTCTCAGGGGCTGCTCTATGCGCTGGAGCAGCTGCCGGTGCAGTCCGGCACGCGCTTTCCGATGGTGCTCAACCTCGCCGCGCGGGCGATCAATGGGCCGCTGAATATCCGCTGCGACCACTCTGATCTGTACTTCGCCTTAAACACCGGTTGGATCATCCTGCTGGCGAAAGACCCCCAAGCGGTGTACGACATGAACTTGCTCGCCGTGGTGATCGGCGAGCATCCGGATATCCGGCTGCCGGTGATCGTCGTGTATGACGGGTTCTTCACCAGCCACCAGAAGCGCCGGGTGTCGGTCTTCGAGGAAGACGTAGTGCGGCGCTTTGTCGGCGAGCCGCACGCCCCCTTCACTGCTTTGGATCCGAAGCACCCGGTGACGATCGGCCCGTACATGAACGACCCGGATCTGATCAACAACAAATACCAGATGAAGCTGGCCTTCGATGCCGCCCGCCAGGTCATCCCCGAGTATTTCGAAGCCTTTGAGAAGCTCTCCGGCCGGCGCTATGAGATGGTGGAGCGCTATCGCCTCGATGATGCTGAGGTGGCCCTGGTGCTGCTGAATTCCTCCGCCGAGACCGCCAAGGAAGCCGCGGATCTGATGCGCGCCGCAGGCCTGAAAGCGGGGGTGGTGAATTTAGGCGTGATGCGGCCGTTTCCTGCGGAAGCACTGCGCACGTGCCTGCGGAAGCTCAAGGCGATTGTCATCGCCGACCGCGCCGATTCGTATGGCGCCGACGGCGGCAACCTCAGTCTCGAGGTGCGCGCAGCACTGCAGCAGGATGCCAAGAACCACACGCTCTGTTTGTCGCGCGTCTATGGGCTTGGCGGCAAAGATTTCACCGTACAGGACGCTGAAGCGCTGTTCAAGCAGGCCGCCCTCGCGTTGAAGGATGAAAGCGTCGTGCGCTTCGACTATATCGGCCAGACGCCGGGGGCACCGCTTGCAGCTGCGCCGAAAGACGAGCGCCGCACCGCCGCCCCGCCGCTGCAGGTTGAGGAAGTCAGCCGGCACCACGCCCGTGTGGCCCAGGATCCGGCAACCGGCCGCCTCAGCGTGACCCTGGATCCGTTGTGGAAGATCGCCGCGACCCCCCACCGTGTGGCCCCAGGCCATGGGGCTTGCCCGGGCTGCGGGGCGTTTACGACGATCAAGCAGTTCTTCCGCATCCTGGATGGGCATGTCGTCGTGCTCTACCAAACCGGCTGCGCCATGGTCGTCACCACCGGCTATCCAGCCACGGCCCACCGGATCACCTACCTGCACAACCTCTTTCAAAATGGCGCCGCCACGCTCTCCGGGCTGGTGGAGATGTATCACGAGCGGGTGCGCCGGGGAGAGCTGCCGGCCGCGGATGACCCCACCTTCGTGATGGTCAGCGGGGATGGCGGCATGGACATCGGCATGGGGGCCGCCCTCGGCACGGCGCTGCGCAACCATCGCCTGATCGTGATTGAGTACGACAACGAAGGCTATATGAACACCGGCGGCCAGCAGTCCTACTCCACGCCGTTGGGCCACCAAACCAGCACCAGCCCCATCGGATCGCAAAGCAGCGGCAAGGTCTTTCATCACAAGGACACGGTGCAGGTGTTTGCCGCGACGAATGTGCCGTACGTGTTCACGGCGGCGGAAGGGTTTCCCGAAGATCTCATGAAGAAGGCGGCCAAAGCGCAGTGGTACGCCAAGCGCGAAGGCTTTGTGTACGGCAAGATCCTCAGCGCCTGCCCGTTGAACTGGCTGGCGCCGGATGATACGGTGGAAGAAGTCCTACAGGCTGCGGTGGATTGCGGTTTCTTCCCGCTTTATGAGGTGGAACGGGGCAAGACGGTGATTACGTATGACCCGGAGCTGCTGGGCCGCAAGCGGCCGTTGCGCGAGTGGTTTGCGCAGATGGGCAAGACCAAACACCTGTTGACTCCGCAAACCGAGCCTGTGGTCGCGGCCATTGAGGCTGAAATCGAGCGCCGGTGGCGGCGTCTTAAGGCCAAACACGAGCACCCCGAACTCTAGGACCCCTCATGGCAGCTGCCCAAGAAAAACCCGCTCCTAATCACCCGCAGCATACCGTCAGCGCATTTCGCATCCTGAAGAAAGAACGCCTCACCCCGGTGACCAATCGGTTCGTCCTAGACGCCAGCTGGGTGGCGCGCGCGGCCAAGCCTGGGCAATTTGTCATCGTCCGCGTGCAGAAAGATGGCGAGCGTATTCCCGTGACCATCGCGGACTTCGACGCGGCCAAGGGCACCGTGACCATCGTGGTGCAGGAAGTAGGCCGCACCTCGAAACTCATCGGCAGCCTGATGGAAGGCCAAACCGTGCTGGACCTCGTCGGCCCGCTCGGCGAGCCGTTTCACGCGCGGCAAGCTAAGCGCGTGATCGGCATCGGCGGCGGCTTCGGAGCGGCGGCGCTGTATCCGGTGATGCGCGCGCTAAGCCAAGCAGGCCTTGCGACCGAGGCGGTGATCGGGGCGCGCACCCGCGAGTTCTTGGTGCTGGAACAGGAGCTGGCGCAGGTCTGCAGCCAGGTGATGCCCTGCACCGATGATGGCTCCTACGGCTTTAAGGGCTTTGTGACCGATCGCCTGAAGCAGCGCCTGGATGAGCTAAAGGACTTAAGCGAGGTGGAAGTCGTCGCGGTCGGGCCCATGCCCATGATGCGCGCTGTCACCAAGCTGACGGGCCAATATAAAGTGGCCACGCAGGTATCGCTCGATCCCATTATGGTCGACGGCACGGGTATGTGCGGCGGCTGCCGGGTGACGGTCGGCGGGGAAATCAAATTTGCGTGTGTGGACGGGCCGTTTTTCGACGCCCATCAAGTCGATTTTGACGAGTGCGTGCGGCGCAATAAGATGTATGCGCACGAGGAGAAACTCAGCAATGCCCCTTAAGCCGCGCCGGAAAACCGGCATGCCTCAGCAGCCGCCCAAGCAGCGCGCCAAGACGTTTGAAGAGGTCAACGAAGGCTACACCGAAGCGCGCGCGATGTTCGAAGCCAGCCGCTGCCTGGAATGCCAGATCGCGGCCTGCGAGGAAGGCTGCCCGGTGCGCGTGCCCATCAAGGGATTTCTCAAATGCGTCTCTGAAGGCCGGTTTCAGGATGCGTATGATTTGATCAAATCCGCCAATCCGTTGCCCGCGATCTGCGGGCGCGTATGCCCCCAAGAGAGCCAATGCGAAAAGCTCTGCCACATGGCCACGCGGTTTCACCCCGTGGGCATCGGCCATCTGGAGCGGTTTGTAGCGGACTGGGAACGCCAGCATCGGTCCAAGACACCGGTGGCGGCGAAGAAACTCACCGGCCCACGCGTGGCGATTGTAGGGGCCGGCCCCTCAGGCCTCACCGCTGCCGGAGAGCTGGCCAGGCTCGGGTATCACGTCACCATCTTCGAGGCACTCCATGAGCCAGGCGGCGTGCTGCGCTACGGCATTCCGGAGTTTCGCCTGCCCAAGGCGGTCTTGGATGATGAGATCCAGCAGCTGCAGCAAGCCGGGGTGGAGATTATCTGTAACGTGATCATCGGCAAGACGATCACCCTCGAGCAGCTCACGAAGGAGATGGCCTTTAAGGCAATTTTTATCGGTACTGGTGCGGGTCTTCCGCGGTTTCTGGGGATTCCCGGGGAAAACCTCAACGGCGTGTACTCGGCCAATGAATTCCTCACCCGCATTAACCTCATGAAAGCGTACCAATTTCCGAATGCGCACACGCCGCTCAAAGTCGGCGAAAAGGTCGCCGTGGTGGGTGCCGGCAACACTGCCATGGATGCCGCGCGCAGCGCTTTGCGCATGGGGGCTAAAGAGGTGCGCATCGTGTACCGCCGCTCCGAGACTGAGATGAGCGCGCGCGAAGAAGAGTACCACCATGCGCAGGAAGAAGGCGTGATCTTTCAGTGGCTGACGAACCCGATCCGTGTCGTCGGCAACGACGAAGGCTGGGTCACCGGCCTAGAATGCCAGCCGCAGAAACTTGGGCCCCCGGATGAATCCGGCCGGGCGCGCCCGGTTTCCAGCGGCGAGCCGCCGGTTGTCATCCCTATTGATACCTTGGTGGTGGCCATCGGCACTAGGCCGAATCGCCTGCTCACCAAAGGCGGAGAATTGGCGACGACATCCTGGGGCGGGTTGGTGGTCAGCGAATCAACCGGAGAGACCTCGCGGTCCGGGATCTTTGCCGGAGGCGATGCGGTCACCGGGGCCGCGACGGTGATTTTGGCTGCCGGCGCCGGCCAACGGGCTGCGGCAGCGATTCATCAGAAACTCTCAGCATCGGGAAACGGCCAGGCGGTAAAGAAAACCTCCGGCCATGCGTGAAGTCAAACCCAGGCGGCAGCCGCGCCGGCAGCCGCCTGAGGTGAGGAAAAAGAATTTTGAGGAAGTCAGCGAAGGCTTCACGGCCGAAGACGCGTTAGCCGAATCGCAACGGTGCATTCTCTGCAAGAACCCCCGCTGCCAGACCGCTTGCCCGCTGAAGAATCAGATTCCCCAATGGATCGCGCAGGTGCAGCAGGGCCATCTTGACGAAGCCTACCGCATCATCCGCCAAACAAGCCCGATGCCCGACTTGTGCAGCCGGCTCTGCCCGCAAGAGCGGCTTTGCGAAGGCGCCTGCGCCGTCGGCATTAAGCATGAATCCGTGGCCATCGGCTTGCTGGAACGCTACGTCGCGGATCAGGCGGCCAAACGCCCCGAACTCAAGGATCAGCCCGGCAGCCTTAAGCCCGCCCAAGCCAAGAAGCGAGTAGCTGCCGTAGGCTCTGGCCCGGCAAGTTTGGCCTTCGCCCAGCGTATGGCCTGCTGCGAAGGCCATGCGGTCACCATCTTCGAGCGCTGGCCGGGGTTGGGCGGGGTGCTGCGGTGGATTCCTCGCTTTAAGCTGCCGACTGAGGTGATCAATCACCATATCGAAGCGCTCAAGCAGGTGGGTGTCACCTTTAAGACCGGCGTTGAAATCCGATCGGTCAATGAGCTGCTCAACGAAGGTTTCGATGGCGTCTTTTTGGGTGTGGGTGCCAGCCGTCCCTCGTCGCCCAAGATTCCAGGCAGCGCGCTTGCCGGGATTCTTTCCTCCACCGAGTTTCTGGTGAGGATCTACTTTGATAGCGAGACGCTTCCCAATAACTGGCAGCCGATGGGCAGCCTTGCCGGCAAGCGGGTGGTGGTACTCGGAGGCGGGGATAGCGCGATGGACTGCGTGCGTTCCGCCATTCGGCTTGGGGCCTCGAGCGTGACCTGCGTCTATCGCCGCGATGAAGCCAACATGCCCGGCAGCAAGAAAGAAGTCAAAGCCGCCAAGGAAGAAGGGGCGAACCTGCAGTTTCTTTCCTCGCAAGTGGCGTTTCATTCGCACGACGGCAGCGCCGTTTCGCACGTGGAGTGCATCCGCATGGAATTAGGCGCTCCGGATGCTTCAGGCCGGCGCTCGCCAGTGGCGGTCAAGGACTCGACTTTCAACGTCGACGCCGATTTGGTGGTGCTGGCGTTTGGCTATGAAGTGGAACCAACGCTCGATGAGCATGCGCAGCTGATCCCGCCGCCGAAAGGGATCATCCAGATCAATCCGGCTACCGGGGCGACAGCGGTGGCAGGCGTTTGTGCCGGCGGCGACTGCGTGACGGGGCCGAGTCTCGTGTCCACCGCAGCCCGATCCGGCATCGTCGCTGCCGAAGGCCTGCTGCGCTACTTCGCAGGCGAGTCGTGGGAAGCGTTAGCCACCCTTCCCGCTTCCACCAGCCAGGCGTAGCCGTCCCCATTCCCGCGCCTTGACTGGGCGCCTCATGCCACCTGCTGCCAACCCCGTTATTGTGGTTATGGGGTCAAACAGGAGACGACACTCGTGAAGCTGAACCGCGTGGTGCCGAAACACGCCACTCGCGCGCGCTGTTCAGCGGGTTGTTTGATCCGGCGACGGGCCTATGACTGAAGTCATATTCACGATTACTCGACCACGCTATCGTGTTGCTGTCGAAGACCCGTCATGACCCGCGCCCACTCCGTTTACCTGCCACCGCTGTATCAGGACGCCCCCGAGGCGGGGCGCCTGATCTTGCGCGATGGCTCCACCGCGACCATCCGCATCGCCACGCCGGAGGATCGGCCCATCGTGCGGGAGTTTTTTCACCGGCTCTCCGGCGAGTCCAAGCGCCACCGCTTCTTCTCTGCCGCGGAGCCTACGGATGAGGAGCTCGATGCGCTGTGCGACTCGTCCGATCCGCGCCAGCAGCGCACCTTGCTGGTGGTGCGCACCGCCGGCCGCGCGGCCCGCGTGATTGCCGCGGCCTCCTACTTCGCGAAGGAGGCCGGTGCGGCCGAGGCGGCGTTTGCGGTGGATGACGTCTTTCACGGCAAGGGCATGGGCTCCTCGCTCTTTGAGCGGCTTGTGCTGCTGGCGGTGCGCGAAGGCTTCACCACCTTCTGGGCGGCGACGCACACCGACAACCGCCTCATGCTGGAAGTCTTCCGCCGCTCGGGATTCGTCCTGCAGGAGCATGTGACGGGCGCGGAGGTGGAATGCGAGATGTCGCTGATCCCCACCGCGGCCAGCGCCGCCCGCTCCGAGTGGTTGGACCGCATGTTCACGACGGCCTCGCTGCGACCCTTCTTTCAACCCACGTCGGTGGCGGTCATCGGGGCTTCGCGGACCCCCACCAGCATCGGCTACCGCATTCTTGATGCCATCGTCACCCACGGTTTCCAGGGGCCGGTGTATCCGGTCAATCCGCACGCGACGAATATCCGTTCCATTCGCGCCTATCCCTCTGTGCAGGACATTCCGGATCCGGTGGACCTCGGCGTCATCGTCATCCCGAAGGGGGCGGTGCTGGAGACGGTGGATGCGTGCGCCGCCAAGGGCGTGCGCGCGGTCATCGTGATTTCCGCTGGTTTCGCCGAGGTGGGTGAGGCGGGCAAAGAGCTGCAGCGCCAGCTGGTGGAGAAGGTGCGCGGCCACGGCATGCGCCTCATTGGTCCCAACTGCTTGGGGCTGATTACCACGCACCCCCGCGTGCAATTGAATGCCTCCTTCTCCCCCATCTACCCCTCGGTGGGGAAGGTGGCCATGCTGTCGCAAAGCGGGGCCCTCGGCATCGCCATCCTGGCGCTGGCGGGCCAGCGGCACTTGGGGCTGTCGCACTTTGTCAGCGTCGGCAATAAGGCCGATGTCTCCGGCAACGACCTCATCCAATACTGGGAGCAGGACCCCGACACGAATACGATCCTGCTCTACCTGGAATCGTTCGGCAACCCGCGCCGCTTTGCGCGCATCGCCCGGCGGGTGAGCCGCACGAAA
>JAGVGS010000041.1 GCA_020057015.1 Candidatus Omnitrophota bacterium
GATTCGGGCATCAGGGGGCGCGGCGGCGGCGGTTTTCCCACCGGATTGAAATGGCGTTTTGCACACAACAATAAAGCAAAAGTGAAATATATAATCTGTAATGCCGATGAAGGCGACCCCGGTGCATTCATGGACCGTTCGGTTCTGGAGAGCGATCCCCACTCCGTGCTCGAGGGCATGGCCGTCGCTGGTTTCGCGATCGGCGCCGACCACGGCGGCTTCATGCTGAAGGCGCGGCTGGTGCAGGCGCTGAAGGCCCAAGGCTATACCGTGGCTGATTTGGGCACGCACTCGTCCGAGCCCTGCGATTACCCGAAGATCGGCTACAAGGTGGCCTCTGCGGTGGCCGCGGGGCGGTTTGCGCGCGGCATCCTGCTGTGCAAATCCGGCATCGGCATCGCGATGGCCGCGAACAAGGTGCCTGGGGTGCGGGCCGCCGTGTGCAGCGACCTGTTTGACGCCGAGAAGAGCCGCCAGCACAACAACGCCAACGTGCTGGTGCTGGGGGCGCAGAAGCTGAGAGCCTCCGAGGCAGAGGCCATCATGGAGCGCTGGCTTGGCACGCCCTTTGAAGTGGGCACGCGCCATGCGCGGCGGGTGCGGCAAATTACGGCCATCGAGGCCCGCGTGCGCCGCGGCTGATCCCATGCTGGAGCATCTACAGAAGGCCGACCCGGAGATTTACCAGGCGATCACCAAGGAGACGCAGCGCCAACAGAGCCACCTGGAGCTGATCGCCTCGGAAAACTTCACCAGCTTGGCGGTGATGGAAGCGCAAGGCTCGGTGCTGACGAACAAGTATGCCGAGGGCTACCCGGGGGCGCGGTGGTACGGCGGCTGCGAGTTCGTCGACCTCGCCGAGCAGCTGGCGATTGATCGAGTCAAAGCGCTCTTCGGCGCCGAGCACGCCAACGTGCAGCCGCACTCCGGCAGCCAGGCCAACGTGATCGTGCTCTACGCCGCGCTGCAGCCGGGGGACACGATCCTGGCCATGAGCCTGGCGCATGGCGGACATCTGACGCACGGGCACCCGAAGAACTTCTCGGGCCGCTTCTTCCACATCGTGCCCTACGGCGTGAACCAACAGACCGAGCAGATCGACTACGAGGACGTGGCCGCACTCGCCCGGCAGCATAAGCCGAAGTTGATCCTTGCCGGGTACTCCGCGTACTCTCGCATGCTCGATTTCGCGCGCTTTCGAACGATTGCCGACAGCGTCGGCGCGTTGCTCATGGTCGACATGGCGCATTTCGCCGGCCTCGTAGCCGCGGGCGTCTACCCCAGCCCGATGCCGCACGCGGATTTTGTGACCTCTACCACGCACAAAACGCTGCGCGGGCCGCGGGGCGGCTTTATCCTCTGCCGCGCGGCGCACGCGAAGGCGATCGCTTCGGCCACGTTTCCCGGCAACCAGGGCGGGCCGCTGATGCATGCGATCGCGGCTAAGGCCGTGTGCTTCAAGGAGGCCATGAGCCCGGCGTTTAAGGCCTACCAGCAGCAGGTGATCGCCAACGCCAAAGCCCTCGCTGGCGCGCTGACACAGCGGGGCTACCGGCTGGTCTCCGGCGGCACGGACAACCATCTCATGCTGGTCGATCTGACGCCTAAGGGGGTGACCGGCCAGGAGGCGCAGGAGACGCTGGATCAGGCGCGCATCACGGTGAACAAGAACGCCATCCCCTTCGACCCGCTGCCGCCGGGGAAGGCCAGCGGTATCCGGCTCGGCACGCCGGCCGTGACGACCCGCGGCCTGAAGGAAGCCGACCTGCGGCAGGTCGCCCAGTTCATCGACGAGGCGCTGACGCACCGAGCGGCGCCCGAGGCCCTGGCGCGCGTGCGCGCGCAGGTGGGCAAGTTGACGGAGCAATTCCCCCTGTACCCGGAGCTGACCCGCCCCAATGAAGTGCCCGTTTTGCGGCCACGAGGAAGATAAGGTCGTCGATTCGCGCGCCAGCTCCGAGGGCGCGTCGATCCGCCGCCGCCGCGAGTGCTTGAACTGTCAAAAGCGGTTCACGACCTATGAGCACGTCGAGGAGCAGCCGCTCATGGTCGTGAAGAAAGACGGGCGGCGCGAGCCTTTCGACCGGCACAAGCTGCTGGCCGGCCTGGTCAAGGCCTGCGAGAAGCGCCCCGTCAGCATGGACCAGCTCGAGCACCTCGTCGATAATCTCGAGCGCGAGCTCTCCCAGGCCTTCGAGCGCGAGGTGCCCTCGCGCGAGGTCGGCGAGCGCGTGATGAAGAGCCTGCACGCGCTCGACCCGGTGGCCTACGTGCGCTTTGCGTCGGTGTACCGCGAATTCAAGGACGTCGAGCAGTTCATGCGCGAGCTGAAGGACCTGCTCGCGGTCAAAGCCGGTAAATAACACCCTCCCGCTTGACGGGCTGCGCGGTGATCAGGTTTACTTGATCTGGAGCCCTACGAGGGGCTCTCGAGAAGGGCAAACCTCGTGCAAGCGGGGGGCGCAAAGCTCAGAGTCCCGCCCGTAGGCGGGATGGTCGGGCTGCCGAAGGCACCACCTTCAGCAGCCCATGTTTTTTACCCAGGAGGCGCTGGACGCTGTCGATGCTGCGCATGCTGATTGTGGAGGATGAGCAGGATATCTGCGAGTGTTTGTCGGATTTCTTCAGCAGCCGCGGCTTTACCGTCGTCTCGGTCTTCAGCGGGGAAGAGGCGCTGGAGCGCTTGCAGCAAGAAGCAGCCGATGTGATCCTGCTCGATATTCTGCTGCCGGGCCTCTCGGGGATTGAGATCCTCAAACGCGTCCGGACGTCGAACCCCCGCGCGAAGATTGTGATGGTGACGTCGATCGATCAAGAGGACGTGCGGGAGCAGGCGTTTTACTACGGGGCCGCGGGCTATGTCACCAAGCCCTTTGACTTTTCCACCGCCACATGGCGGACGGTGCTGCCGAAGGCGCCCTAGGCGCCCGGGACGAGGCTCACAAAACTCTTCAGGTTGGCTTTCGCACGGATCTGGGTAAACCAGCGCTCGAACTCTTCCGACTGCTTCTTCGTGAGCTTCTCTTGCCGCCAGCGTTCGATCTCCGCCGTGAAGGCACCCTCATCCGCCGGCAGCCGCTCTTCGGGGCGGGCGATGACAAAGCGGCCGTTCGCGTCCAACACCTCGGTTAACGCCCCCAGTGCTGCGGCAAACGCGGCCTGATTGACGGCACCCACGGCCCCCAACGGCTCGATGACGCTGGTGCGGGTGAACGTGGCAGCGTAGCGCCGCGCGTGCGGTGCGAGAGTGCGCAGGCTGGCCTCCTCAAACCGCACACCGTCGTGCTGCTGGGCCGTGATCTGCGCGCGCCAGGCCTCGGCCGCTTCCCGCGCAAGGCGCACTCCGGCCTCTGTTTTCAGCCGCTGCGCGATGTGCTCGCGCACCTGCTCCAGCGGCGGGATCTTGGAGGGCTGGCGCGCCGTGACGCGGGCGATGTACACGCCCTCCGGCGTTTCTAAGACCTCACTCATCTGCCCTGCGGTTAATTCCGGCAGCGCGTCACGCACTGCTTGCGGCCACCCGGCGGAAACGATCGCATCGACGGCCATGGGGCCGAGCGCTTGCCGCGCGAGCAGCCTTGCGGCGACGATGTCGTCAAACGCCCTCTGAGTTTTTACGTCCTCTTCTAGGTCCAGCGTGAGTGCGACGAACGCCTTGCGGGCTTGCGGCTCTTGTACTTGGCGGCGGATGTCTTCTTGGACCGCCTCAAAGGTCGGCACCACGCCATCGTCCTTCCGGAACTCGGCTTCGTGGCTCACGTAGTGTGCACGCAGCTCTTCCTCTGTGGGGCTCACCTGCTGGGCGATCGCCTCGCGCGTGAGGCCGGCATATTCTGCGCTGATCTGCTCCGGCTCTCGCACCAGCTCAGGCCGCGCGGCGTAGTCTGCTTCGATGCGCTCAGGGGTGATCTCGGCGGCTGCCGCCTTGGCGACATCGGCTGGGTCAAAAATCACGAGTGTCGCCCGCAGCTGCTCGTTCGCTTCCTGATAGGCATCGCGCGCCTCGTCATCGCTGACCGCGGTGGCGGCCTTGATCCCGCTCACGAGCTTGTCGATCAGCAGGTCCTCGCGCACGCGGTGCTCGAATTCGCCGGGCTGTAGGCCCACCGCCTGCACGACGCGCTTGTAGTGCACGCTGACAAAGCGGCCTTCTTGTTGGAAGACCGTCTGTTGGCGGATAAACGCGGCCAGCGCCTCATCGCTGATGGTGAGCTTGCGCTGTCGGGCTTGCTCCAGCAGCATGAGCCGATCCCACGCTTGCTGGGTCACCATCGGCTCCAGCTGCTCGGGCACGTTGCCGCCGAGCTGGTTGGCCCACTGCCGGTGCACCCAGGCGCGCTGCGCCTCAAAGGCATCCCAAGGAATGTCCTTGCCGAAGAGCCGGCCCGCACTCCCGCCGGGGCCCTTGGCGCTGCCTTGCAGGCCGGCATGGAAGTAAATGAGGAAAGGCAGAATCAGCACGGCGGCGATGGTCCAGCTGACCCGCCGCCGCATGGCCTCTGATTTCATCAACCCGCGAAACATGAGTCGCATTGTAGCATAAATTGTTGAGCGCACCAGGGGGCAACCGCGGGTCAGTGATCGGGCGGGTGGCACCATCTGAGCGCGGGTCGTGTCTTCAACTGGGCGGGTGACGCTGGACGGGGCCGCCCCGCCCCGAGGCGGAAGGGGGATGGGGGGTAAAACGCTACGTGTGATGACGAAACCCCCGCCGCGAGGGGTGGGGCTGTCCAGCGGCAGAACCCGCCAGCATAAGACAATGCCAGTTCGCCCACGTAATTGACAGTACGGAGCCCCTCCGGTACAATCGGGTCTCCCCACAATGAGCCCCAAACGCGGTACCATTCGAAAAAAGCTCCAGCACGCGCCCCGTCCACCGGCGGCGTCGGCCCCTGCTTTGGGGCCGCGGCTCAAGCTCGGTTTGCCGAAGGGCAGCCTGCAGGAGGCTACGATTCGCCTCTTTGACCGGGCCGGCTTCAAGGTGCTGGTCAGCGAGCGCTCCTACCAGCCCTCCATTGACGACCTGGAGATCGAACCGATGCTGCTGCGCGCGCAGGAGATGTCGCGCTACGTGGAGCAGGGTGTGCTCGACTGCGGCATCACCGGCAACGACTGGGTGCTGGAGAATGGCTCGCAGGTGGAGCGCATCGCCGAGCTCGTGTATGCCAAACGCACGCGCCACCCGGTGCGCTGGGTCATCGCCGTGCCGAAGGATTCTGCGATCCGCAGCGTGCAAGACCTGCAAGGCAAGCGCATCGCCACCGAGCTGGTGCAGGTGACCAAGCGATATCTGCTGCGCCACGGCGTCAAAGCCGAGGTGGAGTTTTCCTGGGGGGCCACCGAGGGCAAGGTGCGCGCCGGGGTGGTCGACGCGATCGTGGAGCTCACGGAAACCGGCCAGACGCTCATCGCCAACGGCCTGCGCATCCTCGAGACGGTGTGCGAATCCACGACCCAGCTGATTGCGAATGCGTCGGCTGCCGCTGATCCGTGGAAGCGGCGCAAGATGGAACACCTCAAGACGCTGCTGCTGGGCGCGGTCGAGGCCGACGGCAAGGTGGGGGTGAAGCTGAATTGCCCCGAGCGGAAGCTGCAGCAAGTGATCAGCGTGCTGCCGGCCCTGAAGCGGCCCACGGTCTCGAAGCTCTGGTCCAAAGACGACCGCGACCCTTGGTGGGCGGTGGAAACGATCCTGGAGGAGCGCGAAGTCAAGGCGCTGATCCCCAAGCTCAAAGAAGCCGGCGGGCAGGATATCATCGAGTATCCGCTCAACAAGGTCATTTACTAACGCGTCCCTGCCCTCGCGTTTTCGCCCTCCTCGCGCTGGGGGCCCTCAGCCTGGCCGGGCCGACCGGCTGCGCCAGCCACCGATAC
>JAGVGS010000073.1 GCA_020057015.1 Candidatus Omnitrophota bacterium
CACGCGCCAGTGCGTGGCAGAGACCGATATCGTGGTCGTGAGCCCGGGCGTGCCGGAAAGCACCGGCCCCATTCCCTGGGCGCTGGCCGCGGGCCTTCCCATCATCAGCGAGATCGAACTCGGGTTCTATTTTTGCCCCGCCCCCGTGGTGGCGGTGACCGGGACCAACGGCAAGAGCTCGGTGGTCACCCTGATCGCTGAGCTGCTGCGCGCGGCCCGTCGCCCGGCAGTCGCCTGCGGCAACCTGGGCGTGCCGTTTTGCTCAGTGGTCGAACAGCTGACGCCGGAGACCGTGGCGGTGGTGGAAGTCAGCTCGTTTCAATTGCTGTGGTGCCATCAGTTCCGGCCCAAGATTGCCGTCTTGTTGAACCTGGGCACGAATCACTTGGATCGGCACGAAGACTCGGAAGACTACGCCGCGGCCAAGGCGCGCATCTTCCAGCAGCAGACGCCGGAAGACTGGGCGGTGGTCAATGGCCGCGACCCGCGGGTGGCGGCCCTCGGGCAGCTGCTGTTGGCCCGGCGCGTCTGGTTTGCGGATAATCGCACCAACAGCCCGGCGTTTAAGGTCTCTCCGGAGACGCAAGAGCTCTTGGCGGAGAGCGCGCAGGCGGTGTTGCAGGTCGGGCGCATTTTCGGCATTCCGGATCCGCTGACCTGGCAGGTGATCCGCGCTTTCCGCGGCCTCGAGCACCGGCTGGAGCCGGTGATGACCCTGCGGGGTGTGCGCTTCATCAATGATTCCAAATCCACCACGCCGGATAGCCTGCGCCACGCGGTGTCGCACACGGCCGGGCCCTTGGTGCTGATTCTCGGCGGGCGGGATAAGGGCATGGATTTTGGGCCCTTGGTTGACACGCTGCGCGATGCGCGGATCCTTGGGGTCGTCCTCATCGGCGAAGCCCGGGCGCGCCTGCAGGCCCTCCTGGCGGAGGTCTGTCCCGTGCATGAAGCGGCCACGCTGGAGGCGGCCACGCGCCAGGCGGCGTCGCTGGCCACCCCGGGGGTGGCGGTCTTGCTCTCGCCGGCCTGCGCGAGCTTCGATATGTTCCGGGATTTTGAAGAGCGGGGCAAGGCGTTTAAAGCGATCGTGGAGGCGCTGGCAGGCGAGGGATGACCACGAAGCATCTGCGGCAAGCCCTGCTGGTGATCATCATGATGCTGCTGGGCATCGGGATCGTCGCGGTCTACTCGGCCAGCGCCCTGGTGTCCGAGGCCAACTACGGCGGCAGCATCCGCTTCCTCACGCAACATCTGTTTGCCATCGCTTGCGGGCTGGTGCTGGGCAGCGGCTGTTTGATGCTGCCCTATGACGCGATCCGCCGCGCCGGTCGGTGGCTGCTGCCGCTGTGCGTGCTGCTGTTGGTGCTCGTCGCGCTGTTCGGGCAGGAGGTCGGCGGGGCCCGCCGCTGGCTGCGGTTCGGCCGCTGGGGCATTCAGCCCTCGGAGTTCGCGCAGCTGGCCTTGGTGCTCTACCTGGCGGATGTGCTCGCCCGTCATGCCGGCCGGCTGCAGGATTTTTGGCGGGGCCTACTGCCGCCGCTGGCCGTGACCGGCCTGACCTCGGTGCTGGTGCTGGCGCAGCCCGATCTGGGGACGACCATTGCGATGGGGGCGGTCGCCTTGCTGCTGCTGGTGGTGGCCAAAGCGCGCTGGCCGCACCTGTTGGGGATTACCGGTGTGTCGGCGGTGGCGCTCGTCCTGTTGATCGCCGGGGCCGAATACCGCCGCCGGCGCATCCTCGCGTTTCTCGACCCGTGGGCCGACCCGCGCGGCAGCGGCTACCAGATCCTCCAGTCCTTCTTTGCGATGGCCAGCGGCGGGGTCTCGGGCCTCGGCGTGGGCGCCTCGCTGCAGAAGCTGTTCTTTCTGCCCAGCGCCCATACGGATTTCATCTTCGCGATCATTGGCGAGGAGTTGGGCCTGATCGGCACCACGGCGGTGATCGCCCTCTTTGGCCTGTTCATGCTCTGCGGGTTCCGCCTGGCGATGCTGGCCCAGGATCTCCTCAGCAAGTATCTGCTCTGCGGCCTGGTGGGGATGATCGGGCTGGAGGCGATGGTCAACATGGCCGTCGTCGTGGGCCTGCTGCCGACGAAAGGGCTGCCGCTGCCCCTGATTTCCTACGGCGGCAGCGCGATGGTGATGAACTTGATGGCGTGTGCGTTGATTTTTCATGCGAGCCGACATGGCGAACGCTTCCCGCTGCCGCGCGCTGCTGATCACTGAAGGCAGCGGCGGGCACTTGATCCCGGCGCTGCAGGTGGCGCGAGCCCTGGCCGAGGCCGGGGCGGACGTGCGCTTGTGGTATGCGAAGCGCCCGCGTGCGGCCTGGGCGCAAACGTTGGTGGAGCAAGCGGTGGGCGCGCATGTGATGGCCGAACCGATTGAGGTCAGCAGCCCGGCCGATTGGCCGACGCGAGCGAAGATCTCCTGGCGCCTCTGGACGCAGGCGCAGCAAGCTTTTGCTGCCGCCCCACCGGATGTGGTGGCCGGGTTCGGCGGCTGGATGTGCGCCCCGGTGCTGCTGGCCGCGCATCGGCGGGGCATCCGCAGCTTCGTGCATGAGCAGAATGTGCTTTTGGGCCGCACCAACCGACTGCTCGCGCGCTACGTGGATTGCGTGGCGTTGTCCTTTCATGAAAGTGAAGCGCAGCTGCGGCGTTCTTCGACCGTGGTGACCGGCTTGCCGGTGCGTGCCGGCATCGGCGAGGCTGCGCGCGAGATGGCTGCGGCGCACTGGGGGTTCGATCCGGCGCGCCCCACCGTGCTCGTGCTGGGCGGC
>JAGVGS010000173.1 GCA_020057015.1 Candidatus Omnitrophota bacterium
AAGGCCGACATCGCCGCCGGCCAGTTCCCGCCGGCCATTCGCGCGGCCCTCATCGGCAGCTGCACGAACTCCTCGTATGAGGACATCGGGCGCGCCGCGGCGGTGGCCGAGCAGGCCAAGGCGGTGGGGCTGAAGTCGAAGTCGTATTTCCTCATTACCCCTGGGTCTGATCAGATCCACCACACCATCGAGCGTGATGGGCAGTTGAAAGCGCTGGAGGCCATCGGCGGCACGGTGCTCGCGAATGCGTGCGGCCCGTGCATCGGCCAGTGGAAGCGCGATGACATCAAGCCTGGGGAAGCGAACTCGATCCTCACCTCGTTTAACCGCAATTTCCCAGGCCGCAATGACGGCACATCCGAGACGCTCTCCTTCATGGGCAGCCCGGAGATCGTCACCGCGATGGCCTTGGCCGGCGATTTGCGCTTTAACCCGCTCACCGACCCGCTCACGACGCCCGATGGCCGCCAGGTCACCTTGCAGGCGCCCGAAGCGCCGGAGCTGCCGGCCAAGGGATTCGTCCAAGGCATGGCCGGGTACTTGCCGCCCAAACCCTTGGGTGAGCGCAAAGCGGTCGACGTGAAGATCGCACCTGCCAGCGAGCGGCTGCAGATGCTGGAGCCGTTTCCTGCCTGGGAGGGAAAGGATTTCGAGCAGCTGCCCGTGCTGTTGAAGGTCAAAGGCCCCTGCACGACCGATCATATTTCACCGGCCGGCAAATGGCTGCGCTTTCGCGGGCATCTCGATCGCATCAGCGAGAACATGTTCACCATGGCGAACAACGTATGGACCACGCAGGCCGGCACCGCCATAGACCAGCTCGATGGCCAGACCAAGCCGGCCCCCCAAGTGGCACGGCACTATAAGGCGCAAGGCTTAGGCTGGGCCGTGATCGGCGATGAGAATTATGGCGAGGGCTCCAGCCGCGAGCACGCGGCCATGTCGCCGCGCTATCTCGGCTGCCGCGTAGTGATCGCCAAGAGCTTTGCGCGGCTGCATCTGACGAATCTGAAGAAGCAGGGGATTCTGGCGTGCACGTTCGCGCAGTCGGCGGATCACGACAAGGTGCTGGCGCACGATCGGCTGAGCGTGACAGGGCTTACAGCACTCGCCCCAGGGCAGCCCCTGACCGCGATCCTGCACCATCCGGATCGGCGCACCGACACGCTGCGCCTGCAGCACTCCTTGACCGCGGAGCAGATCCGCTGGTTCAAGGCCGGGGCCGCCCTCAACCTGATCAGCGCATGACCGCGCCCAAAGTGCTCATCGTGGACGATGAAAAGAACATCGTCGAGACGATCAAGTACAACCTCACCCAAGCAGGCTTTCGCACGCTGACCGCCTTCGACGGCAAGCAGGCCCTGGAGCTGGCGCGGCGGGAGCTGCCGGATCTCATCACACTGGATGTGATGCTCCCCCACCACGATGGCTGGGAGGTCTGCCGGCTGCTGCGTCAGGACCCGGCCACCCGCCGCATTCCCATTATCATGCTGACGGTGAAGAACGAAGAATCCGACAAGGTCATCGGGCTCGAGCTCGGCGCCGATGATTACCTGACCAAGCCCTTTAGCCCCAAGGAGCTGGTGGCGCGCGCGAAGGCGCTGCTGCGGCGCAGCAAGGCGCTGGTGGCGGAGGACGTCTTCAGCCTCGAAGAGCTCACGGTAGACTTTGGCCGGCACGTGGTGCGGCTGGGGGCAAAAGCCGTGGGGCTGACGGCCAAGGAGTTTGAGCTGCTCAAGGCCCTGCTGCAGGCGCAGGGCCGGGTGCTCAGCCGCGATTTTCTGCTGGATCGCGTGTGGGGCCTGGAGCAGTCGATGGAGATTGAAACCCGCACGGTGGATGTGCACGTCGGCCAGCTGCGCAAGAAGCTCAAGGGCATGGCCAAGCGCCTGGTCACTGTCAAGAGCGCGGGATACCGCTTTGACACCGACTCCCGGTGAGGCCTCCCGGGTTCCTTCGACGCGTTGGTGGACGAGAGCCTTCCTCTCGTTGTTTGCCCGGCCTTTCCTCGAGGAGTGGCGGCACGCCCAGGTGCGCGCCGACCAGCTGCAGGCGCGCCTGCAGGTGTTGGAGTCGCAGCAATATCAGGCCGAAGTGATCCTCGCCAGCATGGTCGAGGGTGTGTGCGCGCTGGATAAGGAAGGCTACGTGGTGTGGCTCAACCCGGCTGCGCAGCGGGTGCTGGGCCTGCCGGCGCATCAGGTGTTCGGCAAACGGTTCCTGGACCTCTTTCGCCAGCCGGATTTGGACACGCTCATTACCCGCGTGCTGGCTCTGGGCGAGCCGGAAAGCCGCGAGCTGCGTCTCTTCGGGCCGCCGGAGCGCGTCCTGAGCCTCCAAGTCGCCCCTTGTGAAGGCGGCACGACCGGGGCGGCCCTGGTGCTGGTGGCACAGGATGTCACTGAAACCCGGCGCCTCGAAGGCTTGCGGCGCGAGTTTGTGGCCAACGTGTCACACGAGCTGAAGACGCCGCTCACGTCTATCCGGGGCCTGGTCGAGACGCTGCTGGGGGGCGCCTTGGAAGATCCGGCCCACAACCGCCGTTTCGTTGGCCTCATCGAGGAAGACACTGTCCGGCTGACGCGGCTCATCGACGACCTGCTGGATCTCTCGCGCATTGAGTCCAAGGCCTTGGTGCTGCAGCCTCAAGCCATCACCCTGCGGCCGCTCTTGGAGCAGTTGGTCGCCTCTTTTCAGCCGCAGTTGCAGGCCGGCCAGGTGAGCCTGAGTCTTGTGGCACCGGATGATCTGCCGCTGGTCAGCGGTGATGTGGAACGCCTGCGCCAGATATTCATCAACCTGCTCGATAACGCGATCAAGTTCAACAAGGTCGGCGGTCGGGTCGACGTGACGGCGCGAAGCGAGGGGCCCTGGGTGCGCGTGGCGGTGCAGGATACGGGCAGCGGCATCCCAGCACCGGATTTGCCGCGTATCTTCGAGCGGTTTTACCGCGTGGATAAGGCGCGCGCTCGGGCCCTGGGTGGCACCGGGCTTGGCCTCGCGATTGTGAAGCACTTGGTGGAGCTGCACCAGGGTACGGTTAGCGTGGAGAGCTGCCCGGATCAGGGCAGCACGTTTACGGTGAGCTTGCCACGCGCCGAACAGAGACCGCCAGCAGCACCAGGCCGCCCACCCCCACCCCGACGCTGACGAGCTGTTGCAGCGTCAGCCCGGCCCACCAGACCACCTGATCACCCCGTAGGGATTCAATCGCCCCGCGCAGCAGCGCGTAGCTGATCAAGAACCAGCCGCTGGCGCGGCCCGGATACTGTAGCAGCGTGCCGTGGCGCTGGCCTTGGCGCAGCAACACAAAGAGCCCCAGCAAGCCTGTCATTTCCAAGAGTTGCGTCGGGATAACAGGCTCAGGATGGCCGGGTAATCTGACCCCCCACCAAGCCTGCGTTGCGCGGCCGTAGCAGCAGCCCTGCATAAAACATCCCAGCCGGCCGATGGCATGCCCCAGCGCCATGAACGGGGCCATGTGATCGGCGACACGCAGCGAGCTGAGGCGCTTGAGGCGCACATAGACCCAGCCTGCTCCCACCGATCCGAAGAGGGCCCCATACCAGATCAGGCCCCCGTGCCAGAAGGCAAGAATTTCCTCGGGGTGGCGCTTGAACACTGACCAGTAGAGCAGCACGTAATACACGCGCGCGCCGGCCAGGCCTCCGATGAGCGCAACACCTGTTAGGTCAATGACTTGTGACGCCGTCAGTGCTCGGTATGCAGGGGCACGCATCTCGGCGGCTTGGCTGGCCAGCCACGTGCCGATCAGGAAGGCCGCGGCCATCAGCACTGCGTAGCTGTGCAGTTGCACCGGGCCCAGGGTGAACGTGGGAAACATGGTCTAAGCCATCATAGCTGGGGGCAGAGAGTTTCGCAACGAAACGAATGGGACGGTGATTTTTTCGTCCGTCCATTGCATTTTTTTGCCGCATATGGTTAGTTTTAAGGGTAGGGTAAGTAAGTCATTCGGCTCTCGATAAACGCACACCTGGGGTAACCCAGGGTCGCAAAGCTTCCGATCCTGCAGGCTGAGGTCACTGACCTGCAGGAGAGCGGGGCTACCGAAGGAGTCGCACAGTGCTGCACTCGACACGTTCGCTTCAATCCTGCCGCGGGGCGGCCTTTCTGCTGGCGGTCTATCTCTCCGCGCTCGTCCTTCTCTTGATGGGCGGCGTGTCCCTGCAGCGCACGCAAGGAGAGGTGCGCGCGGCCTCGATCTCCGGCAATCTGCAGCAGGCCTTTTGGCTGGCCGATGCCGGCCTGGATGAAGGGCTCTCCGCCCTGCGCGAGGATCGGTCCTTAAGCACCCTCACAGCAAGAGAGCTCGGTGTCGTCATAGGCGATGCCCGCTACACCAGGTTCGCTGCGTCCGACAGCCTGATGGATGGCACGTATGGGCCTTTCAGCACGCCCGTCGGTACGTATACCCTGAAGGTCCAAACCAGCAAGCTTGAGGTGCTGGGCCCCGAAGGCATGCAGCTTACTCGCGCCATTACCAGCACTGGCACGGCTGCGGGCCGTGAAGCCAGCGTGACAGCGGTGACGACCAGCGAGACCATCCCGCTCACCGGGGTCTTTGCCAATGGGCCGGTGCTCGCACCGGGCAACGTGACGATTACAGGCTCGTTGCACACCGCTGCCGGCGTGCCGGGTAGCTTTATGTCGTACTGGGGAGACTCGTTGCGCATTTTCGGGGATCTCACGGTCGGCTTGCCGGAGCAGGATAATGCCTACACGAAGCTGTATGGCGGGACCAGCTGGATGGCTGCGAGGGATTGCTGCACGAACTACACTCCTGGCGCCGGCTCGTGGAACGTAACAGATCAGGCTGGCTACGATGAGGCGTTCAAGGGTGGCGCGGCCGTGGTCTTGCCCGCGGCATTGCAGCGCGGGTGGGAACCGAAGCATACGGTCAGCGGGAAGATCTCGGCCGTGGAGATGCCCCGCATTCAGCCCATCGCGATGCCTGTCGATCTCGTTGGGGCGGCCGTGCCTTTGATTGTGCCTGATGGACAGACCGTGGTCATGAACGCCAATGGGGTTGACGCCGATGAGGCACCGATCGTTCGCCTCAAGGTGCAAGCGTTGGCCCTGGGCCGCGACAGCGCGCTCATTTTCAACGCGCCGGCAGAGATTTACATCGAGGGCAGCCTCAGCAGCAGCGATGCAGACACCTTAAGGGATGGCTATTGGGGTTTCTCGCCCACAGGGGCGGCGATCTACCTGGGTACCGACAGCGTGCTGGTGGCCTTAGACCCCAGCGGCCTCCATACCTTGGAAAAGGGCGTCTTGCTGAAAGTGACCCAAGCACCCTCAGGGAGTGCTGGTGCTGTCATAGCAGACATGCCCTGGGCGTTTTATGGCTCGCTCTGGGCTCCGGAATCACCGGCTAAGCTGGCGGCGTCCTTAGCCTATATGACGTATGATTGGTGGATGGACCTCGATGAGCATGTGAAGGATCCTGGCACGCCCGGGGGCCTCAAAGGCATGAAGAACCCCTATGTGGTCGTGGATAGCTTACAGCTCGGCGGGATGGCCATCGGCTGCTCTGCGCTGGTCGTCGATAAGGACCGGCAAGCCACCCTCGGCGAGGATGGCAAGATCGAGTACGAAATGACCGGCTGGAGAAATACGCTGCAAGGTGTGACTCCGAATGCACCTGTCATCGTGCCGCCCGACGACGATGATTAGGATCCGTAGGCGCAGGCTGATGGCCTCCGCTACCACACACCGGTAATACGCCTCCCCGTTTCCCCCGCTCGTTTTACCCACTCTTTACGTGCGCCACAAACCGCCCTGACCCTCTCCGCCTACACTGGCTGCCACGATAACGAGCAGCAGTGGGGCGAAGGCCAGCTCCTGGCAACGGCCAGGGGACAACGAAGGAGGGTGGGGAAGGATGAATTGGAGGCGACTACTTCTCGCGGGAGCGATGGCTGTCAGCAGTCTTCCCGGGACGGTGTTGGCGGCCAGCGAAGTGGACATCTTGCTGGAGAAGTTGGTGGAGAAGAACATCTTGACGAATGTGGAAGCCGGCCTCATCCGGCGCGAGATCAGCGAGACGAAGGAGACGCGCAATAAAGAACTGGCAAAAGAAATCGTACCCGACTCCGCGCGCAACTGGAAGTGGAAGGGCGACCTGCGCCTGCGCAACGAGTATCGCAACCAGGAAGGCACCGGCACGGCCCGTAACCGGCAGCGCATCCGTTTCCGCTACGGGTTTGAAGGCAAGGTCAGCGACCAACTGAAGGTCAACGCCCGCATTGCGACAGGGAGCTCCACGACCTCGGCCATCGCCAATGGTGCGACCTCGCCGGATCCGGTGTCCACGAATCAGAGCTTCGACACCAACTTCGGCAAGGTGGGGATCAACTTGGACCTGGCCAATCTGGAGTACACGCCTGCCGTGCCAGTGGTCAGCCAGGTGAAGCTGATCGGCGGCATCATGGAAAGCCCCTTCTGGTCGGTGGGCCCGCTCGTCTTCGACGGTGATTTAAGCTATTCCGGCGCGGCTGCAAAGATCAGCCAGGAGATGGGGCCAGCCACCCTGTTTGCCAACAACGGGGTTTTTTCCTTGGATACCGATGAGACGGAGCCCGCTGTCCTCTGGGTGACCCAGGGCGGCGTGGCCTATATGCCGTGGAAGGATACGGCGGAGGAATTCTTGAAAAATCTGAAGCTGACTACGGCTATCGCCTACCAGGATTATATGAACGTGACAACGGCCACCAAGTCCGGCACCGACATCTTAGCGCGCGAGGCCCAAAACAGCAGCCGAGCGACGGACTTCAACCAGATCAACCCGACCATCGAGCTGGCCTCGCAGTGGGCCGGCGTGCCGATGTCGGTCTACGGCGACTGGGTGCATAACACGTCTGCGCCGAGCGAAAACAATGACGGGTTTCAGCTCGGCTTGAAGGTCGGCAAGGCGAAGACCCCGCTGGATCTCAAGACGGGCTGGGAGGGCGGTTACTACTTCCAGCAGTTGCAGCGAGATGCCACCTTCGATGAGTTCGCAGACTCGGACTTTCTGGATGGCGGCACCAACAACCACGGGCACGTGTTCTTTGTGACCCTGGCCGCCTTGAAGCACTCCACGGTCGGCATGAAGTATTTTGTCACGCAGCAGATTGAGCGGGTCGTCTCGCCAGGAAAAGACCACGAGGATCGCGTCCAGCTCGATTGGGTGACGAAGTTCTAAGGCTGCTTTACACAGGACAGTGGAACAAGGAGGCATGCGCACGATGACACGATGGTGGATGGGGGGTGCCGTGGCCCTCGCCTTAGGCGGGGTCGGGCTGGCGAGCGCCCAAGCAACCTCGGCGCTGATTGACTCACGGATCGCCGGGTACCAACAGGTGGGAGGCATTGCCGGCAACTTGAGCAGCATCGGCTCGGATACGCTCAATAATCTCATGACGTTCTGGGCCGAGGGCTTTGCGAAGCACTACCCGAACGTGAAGATCCAAATCGAGGGCAAGGGCTCCAGCACCGCCCCGCCGGCGCTGATTGCTGGCAGCGCGCAACTGGGCCCCATGTCGCGGCCGATGAAGGCCAGCGAGATGGACGAGTTCGAGAAGAAGTACGGCTACAAGCCCACCGCGATCGGGGTCGCCCTGGACGCGCTGGGCGTCTACGTGAACAAAGATAACCCGATCCAGAGTCTGAGCATCGAGCAGGTCGATGCGGTGTTTTCGAGCACGCGCGCCTGTGGCGGCAAGAGCAGCCTCACCCGCTGGGACCAGCTGGGCCTCAGCGGCGAGTGGGCGCAGCCGATCAGCCTGTACGGCCGCAACTCGGCCTCCGGCACGTACGGGTACTTCAAAGAGCACGCGCTATGCAAAGGCGACTATAAGGGCCACGTGAAGGAGCAGCCCGGCTCCGCGACGGTCATCGAGGGGGTCACGAACGACCGCTATGCCGTCGGCTACAGCGGTATGGGGTATCTGACCGCCGGCGTGCGGCTGGTGCCCCTCACCCCCAGGGGCAGCGCTAAGGCCTATGAAGCCAACGCGGACAATGTCTATGCCGGCTCGTACCCGTTGAGCCGCTACCTGTACATCTATATCAACCGGGCCCCAGGCCAGCCGGTGGACCCGCTGGTCAAAGAACTCATCCTGTACGTGCTCAGCGCGGAAGGGCAGGAAGTGGTGGTGAAGGATGGCTTTATCCCGCTGGCGAAGGAGATTGTGGACGTGGAATTGAAGAAGCTCGAATGAGTGTGTCTGGCAGTGGATGAGCACCACCGCCACGTTGGGCGGGGCCGCTTCGGCCTATCGCCGGCGGGTGCATGTGGCCGACCGGCTGGCTCGGTGGGTGATCTCGGCCAGCGGCCTTAGCATCATCTGCGCGGTGCTGGGCATCGGCGTCTTCTTGTTTCTGGAGGTGCTGCCGCTGCTGCGCGGGGCTCGGCTTTCCACCGCGGCGGCGTACGAAGCGGTGGCCCGCGATGTGGTGTTTATCGCCGTCGATGAGCACCAAGAGCAGGCCCTCATGGTGGGTGAGGCGCCGGAGGTGCAGGTCGTCCCGCTCGATGGCCAAGCGCCGATGCGCCTGCCGCTGGAAGGATTGGCCGGGCAGCGCATCACCGCCGCGGCCCATACCTTGCGCGAGCGCACCGTGAGCTTAGGCACGGCCCAGGGCCATGTCTGGCTGGGCACGTTGGCGCTGGACACGGTATTTGAGGGGCGGCAGCGGGTCATCCGGCCGGCCGTGACGACCGAGGCGGTGGTGGCCGCGGTGCCGGGTCATCGCATTACCGCGCTGGGGTATCGCGAGGCCGGCGCGCGCAGCTTGCTGGCCACCGTGGCTGATGGCCGCGATGTGATTGTCACGCGCATCGCCAT
>JAGVGS010000057.1 GCA_020057015.1 Candidatus Omnitrophota bacterium
AGGGCCAGGGCCGGCTGCACGCGGGGCGCGGGCGGCAATGCCGGGCGCAGCGTCGAAGAGGCGGGCGATTCTGGCGTCTTCCAGCGACGATGCATCCAGACCCATTGCGCCGGATCCCGGCGAATCTGGGCCTCGAGCGCGCGCGTCCATTGCTGGGTCAGCGCCGCGATCGCTTGCGGACGCCCGAGGCCTGGCACAACGGTGAGCGCCTCATCGATCACCAGGCGAAAACCGCGGCCTTCGCGCAGCACCACGAGCGGCACAATCGGCGCGCCGGTCATGAGCGCCAGCGCCGAAGGGCCGACCACGGTGTAGGCCGGGTGGCCGAAGAACTCCACATGGATGCCTTCGAGGCTGTCGAGGTCTTGGTCCACCAAAATACCCACCAGCTGTTTGGCCTGCAAGAGACGGGCGACTTCTTTGAGCGACCCGCGCGCGAGCGTCGTGACCCCCTTATCCGCACGCATGCGGACCATAAAAGGCTCATATTCCGGATAGCGCAGCGGGCGGGCCAGCACCGCGCCCTCATACCCTAAACTCTTCAGATACAGCGGCAAGATCTCCCAATTGCCCGTATGCGCGCTCACCAGGATGGCCCCTTCGCCGCGGGCGAGGGCTTGCTGCAGGTAGTGCAGCCCATCGCAGGAGACCATCGCGCCAATCTGCGCCAGCGAAAGCCTGGGCAGCACGAACCATTCCAGGGCTGTTTGGCCAAGATTCCGGAACACCGCCTGTACCATGCGCTGCTGCTGGGCCGGGCTGTACTGAGCGCCAAACGCCAGGGTCAGATGGTCCAGGGCCAGGCGCCGCTGGCCTGAAAGCAGCCAAAACGCGGCCCCGCCCAGCACACGGCCCAGGGCTTGGGCCGTAGACCAGGGGAGCCGGCTGGCCAGTGCGTGCAGCAGCCGGAATCCTAAGTACATGAACCGCCGACGGATGGGGTGTTTTACGGTAGCCATGATAGACGAGTATGATACGCCTGGCAGCTGGGAGCGTCAATGGAGAACACGACGGGAGGAAGCGCTACACGCAGAGAAAAAAGAGACTGCCGGCACCCACCTGACAATCACGCCATCGAGGGTCCGGCAGTCAGCTCGAGCGGTGGTTCATTTGCGCTTCAAGCCACCCATCCAGCACATCGCGCTTGAAACGCCATTGCCCGCCAATTTTCGCTGCAGGAACGCGCCCTTCCCGGGTCAGCTTGTAGACCGTCATGACATGCAACCCGAGGTATTGGGCCACTTCCCGCAGGGTCATAATCTGATCTTTCTCCCCTGGCGCCTTCTTCATCACTGCTCACCTCCTCCTTGTCAGGGAGTATGCCATATCTGAATCTAATTCTTCAAGACTTTTACAAAATATTATGCTATGCATCCATCAGCTATTTGATTCGATGAGACTTGAAGCCGCCGTAAGAGGGAGAGGAGATTAACGTAGCTTACTTATTGATAACGCTGGAGGACTTGGTCCCAAAGGCCCTTGGCTTTGAGGAGCAGTTCGATCACTTCCCTGACCGCCCCGCGGCCGCCAGGGCGCTGCGTGACGTAATGGGCGATCGCCTTCACTTCCGGCACTCCGTTGGGCACGGCCACGGCCAGTCCCACCCGCCGCAGGATCGGCAGCTCCATAAGGTCATCGGCCACGGCGCAGACCTGCTCAGGCTGCACGCGCAGTTTCTTGAGCATGTGCTCGTACGCCGGCAATTTCACGAGGGCGCCTTGCTGCAGCAGGTCGATGTGCATCTCCTTGGCCCGCCGTGCCAGCAAGCGCGAGCGGCGCGCCGTGATGATCGCGGACTTCAGGCCCACCCGGTGCCAAAACACCATCCCGGCGCCGTCTTGCACGTCGAAACACTTGAGCTCATCGCCGTAGTCCGCGTACACGATGCGGCCATCGGTCAGCACCCCGTCGACATCCAGCAGCAGCACGCTGATGCGCGCGGCGCGCTCCACCACCTCGCGCGGCACGGCCATCGGCAGCGTATTGGGGGTCATACAAAGCCGGCCTTGAGCAAGTCTTGCACATCGAGCAAGCCCATGGGCCGCTGCCGGGCATCGATCACGACCAGCTCATCGATGCGATGCTCCCGCAGCACGCGCAGCGCCTCGGCCGCCAGCGCCTCGGGCCCGATGGTCTTAGGGTGTCGGGTCATGACCTGCCCCACCTGCTGCTCAGCCAGCGTGCCCGGATGCTCCAAATGCCGGCGCAGGTCGCCATCGGTGAAAATGCCGGTGAGCTGCCCGCGCGGGTTGACGACGCTGGCGCAGCCGGCCCGCGCTTTCGTGATCGCCAGCAGCACCTCGCGCACCTTTGCGCGCTCGCGCACGATCGGGTGGGACGCGCCGGTGCGCATGAGGTCGCGCACCTGCAGCAGCAGCCGCCGCCCGAGCGAGCCGCCGGGGTGCAGCAGGGCGAAGTCCTTTTCCTGAAACCCCTTGCGCTCGGCGACCACCACCGCGAGCGCATCGCCCATCGCGAGCATCGCGGTAGTCGAAGAGGTGGGGGCCAGGTTTAGGGTACAGGCCTCGCGCTCCACGTGGACGTCCAGCACGCTGTCGGCATGCTTGGCCAGCGTGGACTTGACGTTCCCGGTGAGGGCAATCAGCGGCGTGCCGATGCGCTTGATGACCGGCAAGAGCCGCGTCAGCTCCTCTGTCTCCCCGCTGTTGGAAAGCGCGATGAGCACATCGTCTTTGCTGACCCGTCCGAGGTCGCCATGAATCGCTTCGGCCGGGTGCACCCAGTGGCTGGGGGTACCCGTGGAGGCCATGGTGGCGGAGATCTTTTGGCCGATGAGGCCGGCCTTGCCCATGCCGGTCACGACCACCCGGCCGCGACATGCGAGGACAATCGCCACGGCCCGATCAAAGCTGCGGCCAATGCGGGGCACGAGCCGGGTGATGGCTTCGGCTTCGATCCGGAGCACTTGCCGAGCCCGGGCCACACTCATGCGCTGATGCCCAGTGCCGCGCGAATCGCCTGTAGCTGATCCAAAAGCTTCGGCAGGTCTGCCAGGCGCAGCATGTTGGGCCCATCGCAGGGGGCCTGCTCAGGGTCCTCATGCACCTCGAGGAAAATCCCATCGCAGAAGCCCGTCGCCACGGCGGCCCGCACCAGCGTGGGCACAAACTCGCGCTGCCCGCCGGAGGCATGGCCCAGGCCTCCGGGCAATTGCACCGAGTGCGTGCCATCGAAAATCACCGGGTAGCCGAAGCCGGCCATCACCTGCAGGCTGCGCATATCGGAGACGAGATTGTTGTAGCCAAACGAAGCGCCGCGCTCGGTGACCAGGATCGCGCGGTTGCCGGCCGCCTCGGCCTTCTCGATCACGTGCTTCATGTCCCAGGGTGCTAAGAACTGGCCCTTCTTGATGTTGATCGGCTTGCCGGCGCGGGCCACGGCTTTCACGAAGTCGGTCTGGCGAGAGAGAAACGCCGGGATCTGCAGGATATCGAGCACTTCTGCCGCGGCCTTCACCTCTTCGCGGCAATGCACGTCGCTCAAGATAGGCAGTCCCAGCGTCTTCTTGACCTTCTTGAGGATGGCCAGGCCCTTCGCGGCACCCGGGCCGCGGTAGGCCCCCCCGGAGGTGCGATTGGCCTTGTCATAGCTGCACTTCACAATGTACGAGACCCCGGCCTGGGCGCACATCTTGGCCATGCGCTCGGCATGGCGCAGCAGGTGCTTTTCCCCCTCGATCACGTCGGGCCCGGCGATGAGGGTCAGAGGCTGCCCGCGACCGACGCTGACCCCACCGACCTTGACGACGCGCGCGGTCATGACTTCCGCGAGGCAGCGGGCGCCTCGACCTGGAGACACGCGCCTACGAAGTCGCGGAACAGCGGATGGGGGGTGAGCGGGCGCGACTTGAACTCCGGGTGGAATTGGCCGGCCACGAACCAGGGATGGTCAGGCAGCTCGATCATCTCGACGAGATCGCCGGGCTCATGCGTCGCCGAGACCACGAGACCGGCCTTGGCGAACGCGTCGCGGTAGCGGTTATTGACTTCGTAGCGGTGGCGGTGCCGCTCGGTAATCTCCTCGCTGCCGTAGGCCTGGTGCGCCAGCGTGCCGCGCTGCACCTGGCAGCGCGAAGCGCCCAGACGCATGGTGCCGCCCTTGGTCATGACCCCTTGCTGCTCTTCGAGCAGGCTGATGACCGGATGCGCGGTGTTGGCGTCGAACTCGGTGGAATTGGCCCCCACCAGCCCGCAGACATGGCGCGCAAATTCGATGACAGCGCACTGCATCCCGAGACAAATACCGAAAAACGGCACCTTGGTTTCGCGGGCCCAGCGAATCGCGGCCAGCTTACCCTCGATGCCGCGGTGGCCGAAGCCGCCGGGGATGAGCAGCCCCTGCACGTCGTGCAGCACTTGGGAGGCCCCCTCGCGCTCGACCTGCTCCGAGTCGATGCGCTTGACCCGCACTGAGGCGCTGTGCGCGAGGCCCCCGTGTTTGAGCGCCTCGTAGATCGACTTGTACGCGTCCTGCAATTGGATGTACTTGCCCACCACGGCGATCGTGACCTCGCGCTGGGGGTTCAGGGCGCGCTCCACGACGTGGCTGCGCCAATGGACGAGGTCGTGTTGCGGGCGGTCGAGCCGCAGCATGCGCAGGATGGTGTCATCCAGCTTCTGCTGGTTGAACACCAGCGGCACCTCGTAGACGTCTTGCACATCCAGCGCCTGGATCACGGCCTCCGGGGCCACGTTGCAAAACTGGGCGATCTTGTTGCGCACACTTTCGGAAAACGGCCGTTCGGTGCGGCAGAGCAGCACGTCGGCCTGCAGCCCGATTTCACGCAGCTTGCCGACCGAGTGCTGGGTCGGCTTCGTCTTCAGCTCATCGGCAGCGCGGATGTAGGGTACTAAGGTCAAGTGCACGTTGAGCGCGTTATCCATCCCCAGCTCGTTGCGCAGCTGGCGGATGGCTTCGAGAAACGGCAGGCCCTCGATGTCGCCCACTGTGCCGCCCACTTCCACGATCACCACGTCATGGTCGCCCGCCACCTTCTTCATGGCGCGCTTGATCTCATCGGTAATGTGCGGCACGACCTGCACGGTGGCCCCGAGGTATTCGCCCTGGCGCTCCTTGGTGATCACGGAGTAGTAGATGCGCCCGGCGGTGACGTTGTTGTCCTTGCTCATGGTCAGATCGGTGAAGCGCTCGTAGTGGCCGAGATCGAGGTCGGTCTCCGCCCCGTCGTCGGTCACGTAGACTTCCCCGTGCTGATACGGGCTCATGGTGCCGGGGTCGACGTTGATGTAGGGGTCGAGCTTCTGCAGCGTCACCTTGAGGCCCCGGGCTTTCAGCAGCAGCCCGATGGACGCGCACGCGATGCCTTTGCCTAAGCTGGAGACGACCCCGCCGGTCACAAAAATGTATTTCGCCATGGTTAGCCTCGAGCTGCCGCGTTGTGCAGCATTGCCTCAACGGTTTTCACGTCTGCCGGAGTGTCAACCCCAATGGAATCGCGCGCGGTTTCGAGGAGCTTGATGCGGTAGCCGCGCTCCAGCGCCCGCAATTGCTCCAGCTGCTCGGCCTGCTCGAGCGGTGTCGGTTCCAGGCTCGGAAACTGCAGGAGAAAATGCCGCTGGTAACCGTAAATGCCTAAATGCTTGAAGCGCCGCAGCGCAGACGTGCTGGCGCGCTCGTAGGGAATAGCGGCCCGCGAGAAGTAGAGCGCGTAGCCATCGACATCAACGATCACTTTCACCACGTTCGGGTTGGCCAGATCCGCAGCATTTCTCAGCGGCGTCATCAGTGACGCCATGGGGACGGCAACATGGGCCGTAAGAAACGCCACCAGCGGGCTGATCATGTCCGGCTGAATCAGCGGCTCATCGCCCTGCACGTTGATCACCACATCGCTGCGATGCGCCCGGGCGACTTCCGCCACCCGGTCGGTGCCGCTGCGTGCCGAAGGGCTGGTCATCACCGCCTGCCCGCCGAAGGCTTCGACCGCTTGCTGAATGCGCGCATCATCGGTCGCCACCAGCACGGCCTCCACGCCCTTAGCGCGCGAGGCCCCCTCATAGACATGCTGGATCATCGGCTTGCCTGCGATGAGCGCCAGCGGCTTGCCTGGAAACCGCACCGAGGCGAAGCGTGCGGGAATCACGACCAAAGCGCTCATGGCCTCGTCCGGCAGGGCATCACCGCGTCGCCCGCAGCGGGCGCCCCTCGTGGGAGCGCCGAATCGGTGGTGCGGCCTTGCCCCGCAGCTTGGCAGCCAGCTCGTCCGGCGAGGTAACCGCCACCCCCAGCTTGCCCACCACGATGCCGGCGGCATAGTTGGCCATGCGGGCCGCCTGCTCCATCGTCGCCCCGGAGGCCAGTGCCAGCGTGAAGGTCGCGATCACCGTATCCCCAGCCCCGGCCACATCGAATACTTCTTGGGCCACAGTGGGAATCATGGTCCGGCGGCCGCCTTGTTCAAAGAGGCCCATGCCATCTTCCCCGAGCGTGATCAAGAGCGCCTCGCATTCAAGCCGCCGCAAGATCTCCGCGCCCGCGCGCTGCACGTCGAGGTGGCTCTCCAGCTCCCGGCCCACGGCCTCGCCGGCTTCGGCGCGGTTGGGCGTCAGGCACGTCACGCGCTGGTACAGGTCGAAATGCTCCTGCTTGGGGTCGACGGTGATGATCTTTTTCCGCGCGCGCGCATAAGGAATGACCGCCTCCAGCAGCTGGCGCGTGACCACGCCCTTGCCGTAGTCCTCTAGGATCACGGCGTCGACCTGCTCAATCTCCTGGAGCACCCGCTTAAGGAGCTTATCGAGCACGTCCTGGCGCAGCGGCTCGCGCTGCTCGCGGTCCACCCGCACGACTTGCTGGTGATGCGCGATGACGCGGGTCTTCACCGTGGTGGGGCGCGCCACCCGCAGCACCGTGGCGGTATCGACCTTGCGCTGGGCCAAATCTTCGAGCAGCATGGTGCCCCAGCGATCTTCGCCGATCACGCCGGCCACTGCGCAGCGCCCACCCAGGGCCCGAATATTATTGGCCACGTTCGCCGCCCCCCCGGGCATCACGGATTCGGACTGCACCCACACCACCGGCACCGGGGCCTCAGGGCTGATGCGCTTGACCTGCCCCCACACGAACTCATCGAGCATCAAGTCGCCGATCACCAGCACGCGGGCGCGCGCAAAACGCGGAATCAGCGACGCGAGATTGGCGTGCGCGAGAGCCGGGGCGCGGCGGGGCATCTTAGAGCGCCTCGATGACCGCGCGCACCAGCAGCGGGATGAGCAGCTCGTGGTGCCCGGTGATGTGCACGGCGCGCCCGCCCAGCAAGGTGGGCCGCTTGAGCACGTTTTCTGAGGGCCGATAATGGCGGATCATGTCGAAGTTAAACGCGGTAAAGTCCTGCACGCGGTGTCCCAGGTTGCGGGCCATGGAGACGGTCTTCAAGAACACTTCAGGCAAAATCACATTGGAGCCGAGGTTCCCCACGACGCCGCCTTGCCCCAGGGTAGCGGTCACCGCAGCCAGCCGGCGGAAATCCGTCAGCGATGTCTGGCCGATCGCCGCCCCGTCGGCAGTGGCCTGTTGATGGATGATGTCCGTGCCCAGGGCCACGTGCACGGTGGCCGGCACCCCCAGCGCCTGGCAGGTCGCCAACAGGCTCAAACGCCGATGCGGCAGCCGGTGCTTGTTGATCATCGCCCCGACCGCTTCCCCCAGCCCGAGGCCCTTCTTGGCCCCTGCGGCAATTGCCCCATTGAGAAAGCGGTGGGTTTCTTCGGCCATACCGAAGGAGCCATCGGCCAGCGCCTCAGCCACATCTTCCGATGTGCAGCCCATAAACGCCAGCTCAAAGTCGTGGATAATCCCAGCACCGTTCATGGCGATTGCGGTCACCACGCGGCGGCGGATCAGCTCAATCAGGAGGGGGCTTAAGCCCACCTTGATAACGTGCGCGCCGAACATGAACAGGACCGGCTTCTTGCAATGATGCGCGGCCACGATGGCATCCACCACCGTTTGCAACTCATTGACCGCCAGGATCTTCGGGAGAGACTCGTAGAACTGCCGGAAGGAGCCGCCTTTGCGGCACATTCTCGCGAAGGCGTGGAATGCGACCTTGCTTTTGCGAGACCCGGCGGGGTAGGTTTTGAGCTTGCTGACGTCTAAAACCGGGGTTGGCACCCCCGGATTCTAGCAGAGGCTCCTCAGAGTGTCAATCCGGCAGGGCTATTGTGTCAATGATTCGTGAAGTTGTCTGGTGTTCATAGTTCGTGAACTGTCCGGTTGTGGGTAATAAGGTCTTGTTTTTCTACCGCGCGAGTGTACGCATGCAAAGGGCGCCCTGTGGCCTGAAAGCGGCCAAGGGTATGCGGTCCATAGCCGATGCTGGAGTTATCCTCAGGTATTTTCGAAGCTAGGACTTTCGCCATCGAGCCTTGGCTGCTCGACGGGCAATGTCACGACGTCGCCTTGGAGAGAGACGCTTAGCCCTTGCCCAGCCCCCTTTAAGCCCCCCCAAGTCGTCCTAGGGTCACGGCGGCGGGGTTCTTTTCTTTCGTGGTCTGCCCCACGATAGAGGCGACAAGCTGGTTCAGATCGGCAGGCTTTTTGCTTGAGCGGTTAGGCATATATTTAGTATGCCATGCTCAAATTAGTTTGCAAGCGGTGCTGTCAGTTGGTGGGACGGTTAAGACGTGCTCTATCTTGCCGTTCTAGTCTAGTACTA
>JAGVGS010000051.1 GCA_020057015.1 Candidatus Omnitrophota bacterium
CCGGCGCAGCCGCACGGACTGGCTGCTTTCGTTTATCGGTCGGCCGCCTGCCAACGTGCGATTTCTCGGGGACAGCCACGTCATTGAGGTGGCACGGAACGATGTAAGGCAGCACTATCTCTATGACGTGGATACCGAGCCTATTCCACTCTCTATCTTCGAGCGCTTAGCATCCGGCGAGCTGCTGTTGGTGGGAAAGGTAGGCGAGCGCTCACGCTATGCTGACCTTACCACCGAAGAGCAGCAGCTGATCAAGTCGATTGTTCCTACCGAGGGGCTCTCAGATACTCAGGTGGAGGATGCGGTGGAAACGCTTTCCCGTCTCTTGCGGCAATCACGCGAAAGGTATATCACGCGGGATGAGCTCAAGAACATGAGGCAATGGCTTGAGCACCGGCTGGGGATCGGTCGGGAACGCCTCACGCAGGCCATTGAGCGTACTCTGGAAATTGGTGAGCCCGCAGTGTGGTCTGAGGAAGAGAAACTTGCTGCCTTCGATCAAGTGATTGTTGACGCCGTCGTAGCCGATATCATCCGGGAAGCGGCTAAACTTGGTCAGACCGTGACAGACGCTGAGGTTCGCCCCCTTGCGGAGCGTGCCAATCGCATTCCGCAAGAAATAACGAGAGAAGAATTTCTCGCTGCCCTGGACCGATGGCGAATTGACCGAGGTTTGGCGAGTGCCTTCTGGAACCGCTTAACCTACGACGTCAACGCGATGGCCGGCTCGGGCAAGCGCTCATCCCTGCCTGCGATCTTTCAATGGAATGACTTTCAAAACATTACGGAGAAGCACGTCAAAATTCAAGTGGTGCCTGCCGCCGCCGACCGCCCGTTATCTCCGGGTCGAAAAGTCATCGTGCAATTTGATCCAGGGCCACAAATCCGGCTTGTGCACGACAGCACCATCACCTTCTCGTATGGCCCGGATGCGAACGCGGACGATATTATTCCGGCAGCACGCCAGTGGGCAAGGTACCAGACGGACCCCGTTGCTCGCACCGCAGCGCACTGGATGATGTATTATTTCAACGAGATCGGGAGGCGGAAAGCGCCGTGGCTCCACTTCCGCCCATCATCAGATACGCCGTGGCGCGACTTCTTTTTCGAGGTTCCGGCCTTTGAGCGGGTGAGTCAGCCAGGTCAAAAGCTAATCCGCTCAATCATCTCGCATGACCGCTCGCTGGCCAAACTCCCGAAGAAAAGCGAGCACGTGCTTGAGCTCCTTGCGCAAGTGTTCCTCGGCGAGCTTGATCCTAAGATCGCGCAGGCCCATCTTGCCGGGCCTCATTTTGGCATTGACCCAGCGGTTGCTGAGGCTTACGTGCGGAAGGCCAGCGACCCCAGGCTCATGGCCGGCTCGCAGCGCACGCCGCAGGACACGGATACAGATACAGCAGAAACTTCCGCGGCTTTTATTCGCCGGCAGCGCGCACTCAGTGGGTCAACGCAAGAGGAGCTTGCCCACAAGATTGGAGTCACGGTTTCGACGGTGAACCGATGGGAGAACGGTCATGCGCGTCCAAGCAAGCTGGCCGCCATTGCGCTGGGTCGCGCCCTGGGTTTTGATGGAAGGGCATTCTGGGATCAGCATGTAGCACCGCTGCAAGGAGCGAGGAGAGCAGAGAGGGCATTGAAGGCTCCACCAGGCTCGCCGAAGAGTGTCTTCGAGAAGTTGCTGGAAGCAACCGGCAGCGAGTGGCTGACGCAAGCTGAAATTGCACAAAGGCTTGGCGTCGCAGAGTCGACGATTGAAAAGGACCTGCTGACACTGCGCCAACTGGGACTCGTCACGCAGATGCTCTACAGTGGACGGGGACTCGAGGACTACCTCCCGCATCGCCCCACCTACCTCTACCGCCGCACGCGATGGTCGCAAGAAGCGGCGCAAGAACTGCTACCTGTGCTGGAGACGATGAAGGGCCAAGCCTCGCCGGCCAAGCGCGAGGCGGTACGTCCTGCGATTCGAGCGATTCTTGAGCGCACGGTGTTGAGTCGGCCAGACGAGCTGACGCCTGGGCGTGTCAAGGCGCGCCTTAGTTGGGTCATCGATATGTGGGTATCTTTTCTTGACAAGCCCCTGAGGAAGATCGGCAAGCGTAACCGCGACATCCTCATCGACAATCTGCAGGCCGAGCTTGGCATCGAGTTCACGATAGACCAGCGTGCCCAACTCCACACCGCCTCGCCGGAGCATCTAGCTGCGCGTGCTGCGGAGTACTTCGCGCAATGGCTGTCGACGAATACGGATCAGCCAGCCGGCATCGTTGAGCTGACCATTGCCCCGGAGACGCGCCAAGGTATTAAGTTCGGCACCGCAGGCTGGCGCAGCAAGATGCCGGACGTGCTGCCGCCCAACACAGACCCCGAAGAGCTGGCGAAGGCGACCATGACCCTCCCCCGGATCCAGTTGGTCAGCCAAGTCTTCTCCGACTCCCTGAACGAGCGTAGGGCCCGAGGCGAGGACGGCGGCAAGGAGCATCTCATGGTCGTCGGTTTTGACGGCCGCACCCATTCGCCGGAATTCGCCGAGAATGCCGCGCGCGTCGTGGCCGCCAACGGTCTGCGGGTGGCGCTGCTCGATGTGAGCAAATATCCCCACGGCTTACCGACGCCCCTCATCTCGTTTATGATGCAGCACCTGAATGCTGCCGGCTCAATCATGATCACCGCCTCGCACAACCCTGGTACCGACAATGGCTTCGAGGTGCGTGACGGGATTACCGGTGGCCAGATCCTGCCTAGCGTCATGGAGGGCATGACCGCGAACTTGCAGACCGTACCGGTGGTTCGTATTGCCTCTAGCCTGGAGCATGCGCTGATCGAACCGTTGGACCCCTTACCGGCCTACGTGCAGTATCTTGGGGGGCTGGTCGATATCCAGAGTATTGGCGATGCGGGTCTCAAGATTGGTTACGATGCCATTCACGGCATGGGCTACATAGCCCCTGAGGTGATGCAGCGCCTGGGGCTCCAGCCGCCGGCGTTGATGTTGCGCGGCGATCCGCAAGAAACCTTTGGCGATCCCAACCGCCAGCGCAACGCTGAACCCAACCGGGAAACGCTGGCGCACCTGGCCGAGCAGGTCGTCACGCAGGGCTTGGACGCCGGGTATTCGAATGACGGCGATGCCGACCGCGCCGGCACGATTCTCAGCGATGGGCGATGGCTGTGGGCCAACGAGTTCTATGCCTGGCTGGCTTTTGAGGAGCTCTCGCGCCTGAAGGCCGCAGCCGAGGCGGCCGGCGAAGCCTGGGACCCCAGCCGTTATGTGATAGGGCGCACCGTGGGTTCGACGCATTGGGCTGACGCGGTGGCGCACCACTTCGGGCTGCCGGACGAGAACATCGTCGAAACGCCCGTGGGCTTCAAGTATCTGAACGAGCTCATCAATAAGGCCAAAGGCGAAGGCAAGGTGGTGGTCATCGCCTTTGAGGAAAGCGGCGGTGCGGCGATCATGAACTCAATTGCCGACAAGGACGGGATTGCCGTCAATTTAAAGCTGATGGAAATTGCCGCCCGGGCCAAGCAAGCCGGGCAGACGACCGCGCAGCGCTATGATGCGCTCCGCCGCGTGGTGCCTGGGCCGGTGAGCATTCGCTCGGAGTTTAGGTTGATCGGCCGAAGCGATGCCGCTACTGAAGCGCTGATCACGAGCATTAAGACGAGGCTGCAGCGCTTTGCGGAAGTCGCACTGGGCACGGATCAATTCGGCGGCCATGTGTCGCGCGTGCGCACCGATGACGGCACGAAGCTCTATTTCGATGACGGCTCCTGGATCCTCCTGCGCCGCTCCGGCACCGAGGCGCTGTTCCGGATCTATCTTGAGGCCCCCAGCTACCAGGCGTGGGGCATCCGCGCCAATGCGCTGCTCGAATACCTGCGCTACACGTTCGCCCTCACCGATGACGAGCTGAAGCATTTCATCCAGGATATCGACGACGTGGAGCGCGCCCTGGCGCGCGAAATTCTCAGTCAAGAATTCAACGCCGCGCCCGGTCGGCGGGGCCGCTTCGAGCCGCTGTTCAAGGACCGCGACCCCAAGACCGCTCAGCTGCTCGAGCGCGGCGGCTGGGTGCGCCGACCCTGGGAGGTCTTGTCTTCGGACGCGCCCGAGGCGATCGAGCAGATGGCGCAAGACGCGCGCAAAGAAGGGATTGAGACCTTGATGTTTGTCGGCATGGGGGGTGAAAGCTCGACCATCGGTGCCGACGACCCGGCCGCGGGAGTGCTGACCCTCAGCAACACCGCGCCGCGCAAGCTCGAGCGCGCGGTGCAGGGCCGCGACCTGGCGAAGATCCTCTGGTATGTCGTGACCAAATCAGGCGGCACCACCGAGACGAAACGCAATGCAGCTCGGCTCGAGCAGCGCTACCGCGCCCAAGGCCTCGACCCGCGTCGCCATATCATCTATGTCAGCGACCCCGGCGCGTTCCTCAATGAGAAGGCGAAAGAGAGCTTTTCGGTGATGCACCGCGAGCACGCCGGCCAGACCAGCACGGGTGGCCGCAACACGCTGGTCAACACGCCCACGCTGCTGGCCTACGCCTGGCGCCATCGCAAGCCTGGGGCAGTGCGCGCGATGCTGGAAACGCTCACCCAGGCGCACACGTTTGTCAACGGCGCCGATGATCCGTGGGTGAAGGCTGCGATCGGCCTCTTTGGTCCGCTCAAGAGCGGTATCCCCAAAGTGGCCCTCATACAGCCCGCGGTCCTACGAGCAGGCCGCTGGGTGGCGCAACAACAAAACCCCGAGGAATCGCTGGGGAAGGATGGCAAGGGGTTCACCCTCTACACGACGCCTCCTGACCTAGACAAGATCAGCACCCTGCGCGATGAGGGTAAGGATCAGGGGTGGGTGTTTGTGGAATTCCGCGTGAGGGGATCAGAGTCCGAGACGCAGCCTTACGCTGAGGAAGCCCGGCGCAAAGGCTACACAGTAGTCACGATTCCAGTCGGTGAGCCTGAACCCCAACTGGCGCTGCAGATTGCCACGTATGGCTGGATGAAGATGGTGGCCCTGTTGGGCGGTTTGTGGAACATCAACTTCTCGGATCAAGAGCCGGTCGAGGCGTATAAGCGCATCCTGAGGGAAGCGGCCGAGCGCGGCCAGCCGCTCACGCTCTCTGACGCCCTCCTACCAGCCCGCCCTGCGGTGGTTAAAGATGGCGCGATCACGCTTGTCTATGATGGACTCTTGCCGCTGCTGACAGCTGCGCAGCTCGGCACCATTGAGCAGTTGAAGGCGCATCATGCCTCTCCCGCAGCCATCTACGCCAAATTGCTTGAGTTTACACGTGGGGCGCTCGATGCGCAGACGCTAGCCTACTACGATGACGTTGATCCAGGCACCGAGGCTTGGCTGGAGAACCTCACCCAAGCGATTGTGCACCAGCGATTGGGCTACGCTGCCAAATGGGGCGAAGGCACCGGGGTACTGCATGGGCTCTTTGTGAACTTGTTTAGCGGGCGACGACACCAGCTCCCGATGCATATCGTGGCCGCGTCTCATGAGTGGGCGCCGGATGCTCAATATCCCGAAGGCTCGCAGACGCTCATTGAGGGCGCGGTGGCCGCGCATCGCGCTCTGGTGCAGCACGAGCGCCCATCCGTCATGCTCATCGTCAATGGGTCCTTGGATCAGGGCGGCCGTGCCACAGTCGAACGCTTTTTTGAGCAGGTGGCTGTGATCCAGAAATCTGCGGGCGCAATGCCACGATCAGGCGACATCGGGGCAGCGTTCGGAGGCGATCCGGCGATGGTTGAAATGCTCCTCTTCCACGCGCGAGCATTCTATCGGCTTACTCGCGGTAAAGCAGCCGCTGATGTGATGAGCCCCTCAGGGCTGATGGAGTTCTTCCTCTCGCGCCTGCGCACTGGGGCGATGGCCGAAGTGAAAAATGTGCTGGAGGCACGCCATTGGCGCAAGACAGCAGGGGACGTGTTCAATGTCACGGTCACCTGGGGCATTGATCCGCATGAGTTCGAGACTCAGTACGGACATTTGCCAGGCGTGCGAGAAGGCGTCGTCATGGAGCAAACCGAAACCGACCGCCTCCTCATGCGGGTGCGCAGCGATGTTGAACCGGTGCAGGTGTTGCAGGCATTTGCCGGCCAGATGGCACTCGTGCCGAGTCAAGATATTCAGATCGTCCTCATGATCAACGATCTGGCCAACTACGCCACCGATGAGGTGACGGCTGTGACCCCCCAGCATGTCGAATCCGTCATCGGGGGGCTTCCCCGAGCCGCGAGGCCTGCGGGACGCGTAGACGTGTTCCTTGTTGGGGATCACGACGGTATCATGAAGCGCACCCCCGAGATCTTCAATGCCTCCGGCGGGATCCGCGCCATTCACTTCCGCAATGCCGAAGGCCACTGGACGGTGCTCATACTCAAGACGTATTGGGACGAGCGGCCGGAGATGCAGGACGCGATCTTGCGCCATGAGCATCGAGAAATCGCCCAGATGCAGGAGACAGCGTTGCAAGAGCGCGCCCAGCGCGAAGGGATCCCGCTGTGGGCTCTGGCGCACAACGCAGCACTCGATGACGCCAAGCAGGCCGGTGTTTCCGATGAGCTGGTGATTGCCCAACCCATTGATCTGGATGCGCTGAAACAAGCGATGGCGCGGGGCGAGGTGCACAACCTCGGAGCAGACGCGCTCGGCGCGGCGGTGGGAGGCCCGGGTGACGAGGCGACACCGCAGCAGCGGATCGCACAGCGCATGCAGGCTCTCGAAGCCAAGATCACACATGATGTGCTCAGCGTACTGCCGGAAGCAAGACACCCTGAGACACTGAACCGCCAGGAGCGGCAGCAGTTGCAGCAGCGCCTCTTCGGGGCCATCGGGGGTATCCTGCTGACTTTTAGTCCAAAACTTTCGGCGGTGTGGGCACAATTGCACAAAGACCTGGACGCGGAACCCACGCTCGCCAGGAGATGGCTGTGGCAGACGAAGCCGCGGCTGCCCGGGCCGCAGCAGAAGTTGCTGTACAACCTCTTTCTCTTTGCGCGGAATGCCGGGGTGGTAGTGACACCTGTGAAGGGTGAAGCAGCAGCAGCCTTCCTGCGCGCGCATCTTGGCGAGCCGATGCGGTTCCAAGGGAAAACTGTCGCCATCGATGAGACGCACATCGCGGTGGCACGCGCTGGGCGGCTCCAGGTCACCGTCACTCCGCATGGCCCGATCGAGGCGCAGAGTATCGTGGCCGGCGGCAGCGACGCGCCACTGTCTGATGAGGCAACACTTCGCGGGCAGCTTGAGGGGATCAGGCTTGAGCACCTCTCGCCGCTCGAGAACCTTTATGGGTCTGCAGATGCCACCTCGCTCGCTAAGGCACGGAACTCAGCCGAGAAAGTTGTCAGCGCGCTTGTGGCTTTCGTACGCGAGCCCTCAGCTGAGGAAGGACTGTTGCGCCAGCAGTTGGCGGCGTTGATTGAGCGCCCCACCGACCACGAACATATCGGCCGCTGGCGGGCGGCGTTGGATGACATCGTGCAGGATGCCGCCAGTCTCAAGGCCCAGCGTGCAAGCCAGCCTGTTGCCGATCAGCCCGC
>JAGVGS010000220.1 GCA_020057015.1 Candidatus Omnitrophota bacterium
CTCCTTCATGCGCGCGGCCGATGCCTCGGCCGGGGTCATCAAGTCCGGCGGCAAGACCCGCCGGGCGGCCAAGATGGTGGTCATGAATGCCGAGCACCCCGATGTGAAGCAGTTCATCACGTGCAAATGGAAGGAAGAGGAGAAGGCGCACAAGCTGATCGAGGTCGGCTATGACGCGTCGATCGACGGGGAGGCGTATACGTCGATCTTCTTTCAGAACGCCAACAACTCGGTGCGCGCCTCGGATGAGTTCATGCGCCGCGCCATGAGCGACGAGGAGTGGGACCTGAAGGCCGTCACGACCGGCGAAGTCATGGAGCGCGTGAAGGCCCGCGATTTGCTGCGCCTGATCGCCGAGGCCACCTGGCACTGCGGCGATCCGGGCATGCAGTTTGACACCACGATCAACGACTGGCACACCTGCTCGAACAGCGGGCGCATCAACGCGAGCAACCCGTGTAGTGAATATATGCATTTAGACAATTCAGCGTGCAACCTCGCCTCCATCAACCTCATGAAATTCCTGGATGACGAGGGCAACTTCCTCACCGAGCCCTTTAAGTACGCCACGCGTATTCTGATCATGGCGCAGGACATCATCGTGGATAATTCGTCCTACCCGACGGCGAAGATCGGGCGCAATGCCAAGGACTTCCGCGAGCTGGGGCTGGGCTTCGCCAACCTCGGGGCCTTGTTGATGTCGCAGGGGGTGGCCTATGACTCGGATGAAGGGCGCGCCTGGGCCGGGGTCATCACGGCCGTCATGTGCGGCCAGGCCTATGAAGTCTCCGGTGAGATCGCGCAGGAGATGGGCGCGTATCCCGGCTTTGCCTTGAACCGCGAGCCGCAGATCCGCGTGCTGCGCAAGCACCGCGCGCAAGTGGACAAGATCAACCATCGCCTCGTGCCGCAGCCGCTGCTGCAGGCCGCCGCGCGTACGTGGGACGAGGCCATTCGCCACGGCGAAGAGCATGGCGTGCGCAACTCGCAGGTGACCGTCTTGGCCCCCACCGGCACCATCGCGTTCTTGATGGACTGCGACACCACCGGGGTCGAGCCGGACATCGCCCTCATCAAATACAAGCGGCTGGTCGGCGGCGGGATGCTGAAGATCGTGAACCAAACTGTGCCGCGCGCGCTGAAAAAGCTCGGCTACGATGGGGCGGAAGTGGACGCGATCCTCAAGCACCTCAACGAAAAAGAGACGATCGAGGGCGCCCCGGCGCTGAAGGCCGAGCACCTCTCGGTCTTTGACTGCGCCTTTAAGCCGCTGCACGGCGCGCGCTATATCCAGTACATGGGCCATGTGCGCATGATGGGGGCGGCCCAGCCGTTTATCAGCGGGGCGATCAGCAAGACCGTGAACCTGCCGCAGGATGCGACCATCGAGGACATCATCCAAGCCTACACCGAAGCCTGGCGCCTGGGGGTGAAGGCGCTGGCCGTCTACCGCGATGGCTCGAAGTGGGTGCAGCCGCTCTCGACGAAAAAGGGTGATGGCAAGAAGGCCCCCGTGGGCACGCCCTACCGCCGCCGGCTGGCGGATGAGCGGCAAGCGATTACCCACAAGTTCTCGGTGGGCGGCCACGAAGGATATCTCACGGTCGGCATGTTTGAGGACGGCCTACCGGGTGAGATTTTCATCACCATGTCGAAGCAAGGCTCTACCCTCTCGGGCTTGATGGACGCCTTCGCGACAATGGTCTCGCTGTCGCTGCAATACGGCGTGCCGATGAAGGTGCTGGTAAACAAGTTCAGCCACACCCGGTTTGAGCCCGCCGGCATCACCAACAACAAAGACATCCGTTTCGCGAAATCAATCGTGGACTATATCTTCCGCTGGATGGCGCTGAAGTTCCTGCCGGCGGAGGAGGCCCAGGCGTTCAAGGTCACGGAGGCCCCCGGTGCGAAGCCGGCGGCCCAGGGCAATGGGAGCGCCTCAGCAGCGCCCAAGACCGCCACGGCCACGGCGAAAGCCGCCGAAGCCGCCGGCAGCTTCATGGAGCAGCAGGAGAAGAGCACGTATGTCAGCCAGGCCGACGCGCCGGTGTGCACCGACTGCGGCTCGATCATGATCCGCAACGGCAGCTGCTACAAGTGCGGCAACTGCGGCACCACCTCGGGCTGCTCCTAAGACAGGAGGGACGATGACGAATTTCCTGAGCACGGCAATGACGAAAAAGTGCAGGGCATTCGTTGTCTCCCACTGGGGGCAGGATGGCCTCAAGCAGGTCAAGGAGCGGCCGGTGAGCTGGGTGCGGCACGAAGCCAACCCGCACCTGAAGCACTTGCGCCGCAAGCAGAAGACGCTGCCGTTTTTGGCAGTGCAGGGCACGGTCAACCGGATCCACGTGGCGCTATCGACGGAGAAAAAGGGAGTCTAACGTGATGCTGGAAACGCCGCAACCGACCATGGCCAACACCCCTGAGCACATCCAATCCGCGGGCCGTATCTTGGTCGACTGGGAAATCCGCGAGTATGTGAAGAAATACCAGATGCTCGACCCCTTTGAGGATGGCTTGCGCCGCAACGGCGCGATCTCGTATGGCCTCTCGTCGATGGGCTACGACATCCGCGTGACCGATGAATACAAAATATTTACGAACGTGCGCCAGGCGGTGGTCGACCCTAAAGAGTTCAATCCCGATTCATTCGTGGACTATAGGGGGGCGACCTGCGTGATCCCGCCGAACTCCTTTGCGCTGGCGCGCTCGGTGGAGAATTTCAAGATGCCCCGTTCCGTCCTGGGCCTGTGCTTAGGCAAGTCGAGCTACGCGCGCTGCGGCATCGTGGTCAACATTACACCGCTCGAGCCGGGCTGGGAAGGGCACCTCACGATTGAAATCTCCAACACCACTCCGCTGCCTGCGCGCATCTACTCGTTTGAAGGCATCGCGCAGGTGCTCTTTTTCGAGGCCGGCTCGCTGCCGGAAGTCTCCTACGCGGATCGCAAGGGCAAGTACCAGGGCCAGCAGGGCATTACGCTGCCCAAGGTGTAGGGCGTGTTTGAGCTTGCGTGTAAGGATTTTTCTCTTGGCACCACCCTCGAGTCAGGCCAGGCCTTCCGCTGGATCGAGCGCGAGGGCTGGTTCTACGGTTTTCTCGGGCCCGGCCTTGTCAAGGTGCAGCAGCAAGGCGACCGGCTGCGCTGTGCGGCCTCGCACCCTGCGCTGACGCCAGCATACCTGGGCCGCTACTTCGCGCTCGATCTCGACTTGCCGCACATCCTCACGCTGATCAATGTGGACATGCAGATCCATCAGGCGCTGGTGCGCTACCCGGGCCTGCGCGTAATGCGGCAAGATGGGTGGGAGACGCTGGCCTCCTTCATCTGCGCGTCATTCAACAACATCAAGCGCATCGAGAGCCTGATCGAGCGGCTGGCCCAAGCCTACGGCGAGCCCGTGGCCCTCGAAGGCTTCGGCGGCTTCACGTTCCCCCAGCCGGCGCGCGTGGCGGCGGCCAGCGAAAAAGCACTGCGCAGCCTCGGCCTCGGCTATCGCGCGCCGTATCTGAAGGCCACGGCCCAGCGTATCGTGGCGGGCACGCTGCGGCTCGAGCATCTGTCCCAGGTCGATTACGCCACGGCCAAGAAGGCCCTCATGGGCTGCGAGGGCGTGGGGGACAAGGTGGCTGATTGCGTCGCCCTCTTTGGTTTCGAGAAATACGAGGCGTTTCCGATCGACGTGTGGATGGAGCGAGTGATGCGCTACTACTTTCGGCACCGCAAGATGACGCGCGGGCGCTTGCATGCCTACGCGCAGCAGCGCTACGGCGCGTGGGCCGGCTATGCGCAACAATATCTGTATCATGACATTCGGCAGCGGCGCACGAGCGCGCCGTACGCACTACCGCGCCCCGACCAGGCCGTGCTCATCGAGGAGCCGCACCCCGTGCGCGCGCTGATGCGTGCAGAGGCTTGACACTGTTGCGAGGGTGTGGTTCCATAGTAATGGTATGACGCGACGCGTGATGAGTTGATGGTTCTCGAGCACAGACCCTGCCCGTGGCGGGCGGGGTATGCTTGCGTGAGGACCGGCGCATCATCGTGAACACAATCGAACAAGCAGGCGTAGGGACTCAGGGACCTGGGTCCCTCTTTCTTTGTTGGGCAGGCAGGTGATGGGCTATCGCATCGGCATGACCTATAACGTGAAAACCGAAGTCGCCCTCAAGCCGGGCGATCCGCCGGATATGAACGCCGAGTTTGACCACGAGGAGACCGTCAAGCACATCGAGGCGGCGATCCGCGAGGCCGGCCATGAGCCGGTGCGCATCGGCAACGCGCGGCAGCTGCTCGAGCGCATGCACGAGCTCAAGGTGGACCTGGTCTTCAACATCGCCGAGGGCTACGGCGGGCGCAACCGCGAATCGCAGGTGCCCATTTTGCTCGAGATGCTGCGCGTGCCCTTCGTGGGCGCCGATGGCCTCACGCTGGGCCTGACGCTGGATAAGGTGCTCACGAAAAAGATCCTCATCGCCGAAGGGATCCCGACGCCCAAGTACATCGAAGTCACCGAGGACGAAGCGTTTTGGCGCACCGCGTTACGCTATCCCTTGATCGTCAAGCTGCGCTGCGAGGGTTCGAGCAAAGGCCTCACCGACAACTCGCTCGTGAACACCCCGGAGGCGCTTAAAGCGCAGGTGCAGCACTTGCGCGCCACGTATCAGGACGCGCCGATTTTCGTGGAGGAGTTTTTGGAGGGGCAGGAGTTTACGGTGGCGGTCATCGGCAACGAGCAGCCCGAGGTGTACCCGGTGGTGCAGATCGCCCTCGATGGCGTCACGGACCTGGGGAGAAAATTCTTCACCTTCCATTACCTGCGCACCGGGTCCGATTATATTTGCCCGGCGCGCATTCCAGAGCCCCTCGCGCGCAAGATGCAGGAGCTGGCCTTGCGCACGTACCGCGCGGTGGAGTGCCGCGATTTCGGCCGCGTGGATTTCCGCACCGACCAGCGGGGCGACCCCTACGTGCTCGAGATCAACCCGCTGCCCTCGCTCTCCGATCAAGACGTGTTCAATTTCATTTGCAAGACCAAGGGGCTGACGCACCACCAAATGATCAGCCGGATTCTCGAGACCGCCCTCGTGCGGTACGGGATGCACTCCCGGGATGAGGCAGGGGTCCTATCGCCTACACGATCGCGCTGACCTATAACTTGAAGCGGGGCTCTGCGGCGTCGGATGATGCCGACTCGGAGTTCGACAGCCCCCGCACCGTAGCCTCAATCGCGCGCAGCCTGGAGGCTGCCGGGCACAGCGTGCATTGCGTGGAAGCCAACGCCGAGCTGCCCCAGTGGTTCCTCACCCACCAGGTCGACCTGGCCTTCAACATCGCCGAAGGGCTCTACGGCGCGCATCGCGAATCCCAAGTGCCGGCCATCCTCGAATCGCTCCAGGTGCCGTGCACCGGCTCTCACAGCATCACGCTGGCCTTAGCGCTCGATAAGGCCAAGACCAAGCAGATTCTCGCCTCCGACGGCATCCCGACGCCCCCCTGGCAGCTGTTCTCGACGGCGACGGCCGCGCTGGATGCGCGCCTCGAGTTTCCCTTGATTGTGAAGCCCAACCGCGAGGGCTCGAGTAAGGGCATCTGGCGCGAGAGCGTGGTGGGCGATGAAGACACCTTGCGCCGGCAGGTGCGGCGCATCCTGGAGCAGTACCGGCAAGAGGCGCTGGTGGAGGAATTCATCGACGGCAAGGAGCTCACCGTCGGCGTCCTAGGCCCCGAGGCACTGCCCGTGCTGGAGATCGATTTCAGCGCGTGCCGCCGCTCGGGCGAGTATTTCTATTCTTGGCACATGAAAGAATTTCAGGGCGATGCGGCGCGTGGCCTGATGCCTCAACTGCATTGCCCAGCCCGTTTGGAGCCCGCCACAGCGCGGCGCGTGCAGGCCGTGGCCTTGCGCGCCCATCGGGTGCTCGGCTGCAGCGATTTTTCGCGCACCGACATCCGCCTGCGGGCCGACGGCACCCCGATGGTCCTAGAGGTGAACCCCTTGCCAGGCCTCAGCCCGTGGGATAGCAATTTTCCGGCCATGACGCAGGCCGCCGGCCTGTCGCATGACGCCCTTATTCAGCGGATCGTGGAATTGGCCATGAGCCGCTCTCGTCACCAGACAACCGCATCGGGTGCTTCGCTGGACCGGGTGCTACAGGAGGGGGTGAGGTGAGCGTGGAAGCCTATCGGCGCATTCCGTTGTGGAAGGACGTCCCGTTGGAAGACTGGGAGACCTACCGCTGGCAGATGACCAATCGGATCCAGACGGTGGAGCAGCTGCGGCAGGTGATTAAGCTCACCCCCTCGGAGGAGCGCGCCGTCACCCGCAAGTCCGGGCGCTTCATCATGGGCATCCCGCCGTACTGGGCGGCGCTGATGGATGCGGATGATCCGACGTGCCCGATCCGCCGGCAAGCCGTGCCGGTGGAGGACGAGTACAAGCTCAGCCCGAATGACATGATCGACCCGTTGAGCGAGGACAGCCACATGCCGGTGCCGGGCCTGGTGCACCGCTATCCGGATCGGGTGCTGCTGCTCGTCGTGGAAGTCTGCGCGATGTACTGCCGCTTCTGCACGCGCAGCCGCGTAGTCGGCACGACCGCGGGCTACAGCCGCCCGGCCAACATCGACGCCGCGGTGGACTACATCAGGGCCCACCGGAAGATCCGCGACGTGCTGATCTCCGGCGGCGACCCGCTCACCTTGTCGGATGACCGCCTGGATGAGGTGCTGACCAAGCTCAAGGCCGTCCCCCATGTGGAGTTCGTGCGCATCGGCACCCGCAACCCGGTGACGCTGCCCTACCGCGTGACCGAGGGGCTGTGCACTGTGCTGAAGAAGCACAAGCCCATCTGGATGAGCACGCACTTCAACCACCCGAAGGAAGTGACGCCGGCTTCGAAGAAGGCCTGCGGCATGCTGGTGGACAGCGGGGTGCCGCTGGGCTCGCAGACGGTGCTGATGAAGGGCATCAACGACCGGCCCGCCATCATGAAGAAGCTCTTCCATGAGCTCTTGAAAGCGCGCGTGCGGCCGTATTACATTTACCAGTGCGATCCGGTGAAAGGGACGGCGCACTTCCGCACGCCGGTGGCGGCGGGCATCAGCATCATCGAGAAGCTGCGCGGGCACACGAGCGGCTATGCCGTGCCCACCTTCGTGGTCGACGGCCCCGGGGGCGGCGGCAAGATCCCGCTCATGCCCAACTACGTCGTCAGCGTGAAGGACGGCGTCTGGACGCTGCGTAACTTCGCCGGCAAGACGTTTATCTACAAAGAAGAAGGGGCCGGCGGCAATGGGGCGCGCGCCCCGAGCATTGAGCCGTCATACGTCCTGAGCCAGTAAACGCTGCGGCCATGGGCTGGGCATTCGGCACGCCGATGCGCAGCTTTGGGCGTTCCCCCATGATGCGCCTGCTGATCTTCCTCCTGCCGGGGCTCCTCGCCAGTTGCGCGCCGGTCAATCGCGCCGAGCTAGCCAAGCGCGCCCTTGCTGCCGATCCGGAATTCGTCGCGGTCCTCGATAAGCGCGCCACGCTGGAGAGCCGCATCACCACCGAGCACAAGAAGCTCGCCCTCGTCCGGGAGACCATCCAGCAAGACATCACGCAGAAGAAAAAGGAGCTGGCGGAGAAGTCCTCTGCGGTGCGCCGGAAGATTACTGAGATCAAGGCGCAAATGGACCCTGACGTGCGGCGCTACACGACCACCTTGGGCAGCGCGAGTGAGGACCTGCGCGCCAAACAAGCCCAGCGGGCGGCCATCGGCCGGGAGATCGCCCAGCTAAAGAAGGCGCTCAAGGCGGCCGGGGCAGCCGGGGGGGCCTCGCAGCGCGCGCAGCAGGAGACCCAGATTACCGAGCGGCTGCGCGATGCGCAGCGCATCGACCAGGAAATCGCCGCCCTGAAAGAGTACCTCAAGCTCCTCAAGACCAAGCTGCTGCTGATCCGGTTCTAGCTGCCTGGCCTCGCCCGGTGGCTGTGCTACAATATCCTGCTATGTTGACGGTGTTTGTGGATGCATGCGACGGCGCGCAGGACCTCCAGGCCGTGCTCCAGCAGCTTCCCTCACACGAGCCGGTGGTGTGGCTCGATAGCGCCCGCCCACACCCGGTGACCGGCCGCTGGTCGCTGCTGGGCTTCGATCCGTGGCTGTCGCTTTGCGCGCAAGATGAGACCGTAACCCTGACGACCAGTGCCGCGACGCGCTGCTGGCGCGAGGCACCCCTGAACGTCCTGCGCCAGGTGCTGCGGCGCTACCGCTGGCAGGGGGCGGCCACCGCGGCCTCGCGCGCCGTCGGCCTGCTAGGCTACCTGAGCTACGACGCCAACCAGTGGATCGAGCGGGTACCCAGCCCCCCGGCGGCCGGCCCTCAACCGCCGCAGATGCTGTGGTGGGCCATGCGCTCCGTGGTGCTGGTCGATCATCTCGAGCAGCGCACCTGGCTGATCAGCGTCGCCGACCCCC
>JAGVGS010000028.1 GCA_020057015.1 Candidatus Omnitrophota bacterium
CATGGAAAAGACATTGAGGCTGATGAGGATGACGACCGTCACCATATAGACGCCCAGCAGGGCGAAGCCACCCTCTGATCGATTAGCCGTTGCGCAGCGTGACTTGGGCATTGAGCGTCGTCGTCATCAGCCGTGTGCCTCCCCCGAACAGGGACGCCCGTTCTTGTGCAACGATGGCGAATCCCAGCAACGAAGTCCGCCCCTGGGTGGTTCCCTGAGGACGATCATACTGGAATGATGTAATCATGCGCGCCACGATCTGTGGCGGGCCACCCTGCGTGCGGGTCAGCAGCATGTACGGGGGGCCCCCCGGTTCCACTACCAAAGCGTATGTAATCGTCGAGAAGGCGCCACCCGCCGGGTTGGGGCCGGTAAACGACAACGTCCCCAGCGTGGCCCCAGCGGCGGCACCCGCAGGCACTGTCAGGGGCACGTCTTCCGCCGGCAGCCCGATGAGACTCAGCGTACTGATGGAGCCTTGCCGTAGATCGTTGGTGAGCCGCTCCAGGCCTAGCCGCGCTTGATCGGTAGAGCCGACTATCGCCTCGCCGGTGGCCCACACCTGCTGGCTGCTGGACCAGAGCGCCAAACTGGCCCCGCCGATCACCAGGGAGGCCCCTGCGGCCATGAACACCTCGGTCAGGGTAAAGCCGTCCTGGCGGCAGAGCCGTAACCGCGCAGCCGGATGTTTGTTCATCTTGCGGTCGTGGCCAAGCGCGTTTCCACGAGAGCCGGCGAGCCGTCAAAGACACCGTTGCCATTCAGGTCTTCCCCCGCATCGACGACGCCGTTGAAGTTCGCGTCCTCCCCAATGATGCGCCCGGCCGAGCGCCAGCACACGATCACCCGCAGCTCCGCCACCAGCACGCCTGCGGCTTCGTTATCCACATCACGCACCCGGATCTGCGCGCTGATCGGAAACGCAAACGCGCCCGGCACCGCCATGGGCCCGACAAAAACCGGCTGCGCGTCGCTAATGCGACCGTCGACCACCGCGGCAAACCCGCGGTTGATCTCGGCCTCCAAGATGCCCTGTGCGGCGTTGATCGCCATCACGCGCTCCTGGTTAAACGCCACCAATCTCGAGCAATGCACCAGTGTCGCGCACAACCCCACGGTGGCCCCCACGAAGATCACGGTGGCCAGCAACACTTCAAGGAGCGTGAAGCCCTGCGCGGATCGCAAAAACAAACGCCGAGTTACCATGAGTGCTCTACTCCTCACTCGGCAACCCGGCGATCCTTGTCCGTTGCTGCGCTCTGGCAGCCGGCTGTCCATCAAGGACCCGTGGCTTTCCGACCCCGGATTACTCCGGGTGTGGCTTTATCGAGAGCTGTATACAAAGTGTACCTGATCGGCAGGCGTGAGGTCAAGATCAGCGAGCGCAGGGATGCGGTGCAAGGAGCGCTACCGCTCGTTTTCAGGGTTGCCCGCCTCACCGGTGGGCTCGCCTTCATCCCAGCCCAGGCCCAGGGCGATCTTGCAGTCCTCCGAGGCCATGGTGTGCGGGTCCCACGGCGGGGTGAACACAATCGTCACGATACTGTTGTTGACGCCGGGGAGTTTGGCGACCGTCTGCTGCACGGCGGCCTTTAGCTGCGGCCCGTAGGGGCAAAACGGCGACGTGAAAGTCATGGTCAGCTTCACGTCATCGCCCTCAGGCTGCGGATTGACGTCGACCCCATAGATGAGTCCTAGATCCACGATCCCTAAGTGCAGCTCCGGATCCTCAATGGGTCGCAGGGCGGCCATGACTTGCTCTTCATTGATGGCCATGAGCGCCTCGCTGCTGCTGGAGGCCTTGCTCAACGACATTCCACGACAGGGCTGCGCACTTCACCCGCACCGGAAACTGGCGTACGCCGGCTAGGGCTTCGAGCTCGCCCAACGTCACTGGCGCCGGCAGCGCTTCCCCCCTCATCATCGCCTTCATCGCCTGAATGAGCTGCTGCGCCTGCCCGAGGCTCTTGCCTTCCAGCTCGCCGGCGAGCATCGAGGCCGCGGCCTGGCTGATGGCACAGCCTTTGCCCTGAAACCGCACCTTGTCGATGCGATCGCCTTGCAGCTGCACATAAAAGATCATCTCATCCCCGCACAGTGGGTTGGTCCCTTCGGCTTTGATCTGGGCCTTCGGCAGCTCGCCGTGGTGGCTCGAGTTCTTATAATGATCCAGAATCACTTCACGGTAGAGCGCCTCCACCTGGTCAAGCATGGATGCGCGAAGGCCGGTTAAAGAACGCTCGGACGATCTTCAGGGCCGCGATCAGCCGGTCGACCTCTGCCGGCGTGTTGTAGAGGTAGAAGCTCGCGCGCACTGTGGCCGGCACGCCGAGCCGGCGCATCAAGGGCTTCGCACAGTGATGCCCGGCGCGCACCGCCACGCCTTCGGCGTCAAGCACCGTGCCGACATCATGCGGATGCAGCCCGTCCAGATTAAAGGACACCGCGCTGCCGCGCGCCACCCCTGGCTGCGTCGGGCCATAGATCGTCAGGTGGCCTAGCTGCTGCAGCTGTGCGATCGCGTAGCGGGTCAACTGCTGCTCATGGGCCGCGACCTCGGGCATCCCCAGCCGCTGCAGGTACGCGAGGGCTTCGCCAAACGCGATCACGCCGCTGATATTCGGCGTGCCGGCTTCAAATTTCCAGGGCACCTCATTCCAGGTCGACGAAGTCAGCTGCACGTCGCTGATCATCTCGCCGCCCCCCAAGAAGGGCTCCATCGACTCCAACAGCGCCTGGCGCGCCCACAAGACACCCACCCCGGTGGGGCCCAGCATCTTGTGCGCCGATAGCACCAGCACATCGCCGCCCAGTTGCTGCACGTTTATCGGCAGGTGCGGCGCGCTTTGCGCCGCGTCAATCAGCACCACGGCCCCCTGAGCATGCGCCTTGCGGGCGATCTCGGCCACGGGGTTCACCGTGCCCAAGACGTTGGACATGTGCGTCAGGGCCACCACCTTCGTGCGAGCACTCAGCAGCTGATCCAAGGCCTTCAGCTCCAACTGGCCGTCAGCCGTCAGCGGGATAAACGCGAGTGTGGCCCCGGTGGCCTTGGCCACGAGCTGCCAGGGCACCAAATTGGCATGGTGCTCCATTTCAGTGAGCAGGATCTGGTCGCCTGCGGTGAGATGCGCACGGCCCCAGGTGTACGCAAAGAGGTTGATCGATTCGGTGGCATTGCGGGTAAAGACGATCTCGCGCTCAGAGGCAGCCCCGAGGAATTGCGCCGCCTGCACCCGCACCGCTTCATACGCCGCCGTGGCTTCCTCTGCGAGGGCATGGATCCCACGGTGGATGTTGGCGTTGTACTGGCTGTAATAGCGGGTGAGTGCGGCGATGACCTGGCGGGGCTTTTGCGTGGTGGCAGCGTTATCGAGATAGACGAGGCTCTTGCCGTGCACCTGGCGGCTGAGGATCGGAAACTCTTGCCTGATCCGCGCGGTATCGATCATCCGATATCGACCTGGATTTCATCATTTTCGACCTTCACCGGATACGACGTGATGGCGATCGCCGCCGGCAGGCACAGCACCTTGCCCGAGGTCACATCAAACCGGGCCCCGTGCCGCGGGCACTCAATCGCCGTGCCCTCGAGCTCGCCCTTGCTGAGCGGCCCGTCATCGTGCGTGCACACGTCATCCACGACGTAGAAGCCGCTCTTTTCGACGTGGCAAATGACCAAGGGCTTGCCCTGCACCCGCACCCCCTTAGTCTGGCCCTCTGCGATCTCGCTGGTTTTCGCCACGGTCACGTAGGCCATCAAACGCCCAGGTTCCCCTCGATCTCCTGTCGCAAGCGCTCCTGCAAAGGGGCAAAGGGCACTTGCGCGATAATGGGCTCCACGAAGCCCATCACGATCAGCCGCTGGGCCGCGGCGCGCGCAATGCCGCGGGACATGAGGTAGAACGTCTGCTCCTCATCGATCGGCCCGATCGAGGCGCCGTGCTTGCAGCGCACGTCATCGGCCAGGATCTCCAGCATGGGGATCGTCTCGGCCCGGGCCTGCTGCCCCAGCAGTAGGTTGTGATTCGACTGAAAGGCGTCAGTCTGCTGCGCGTGTTTGGCGATGCGAATGAGGCCGGTGTACACCATCCGGCTGTGCTCCTTGAGGGCGGCCTTGAACTGAAGATCCGAGGTCGTGTGCGGCGCCTGATGATCCTGCAGCGTGTGCTGGTCAATGTGCTGGCCGGCCTGCCCGAACACGAACCCGTAGAGCTGCGCCGAGGAGCCCTCGCCGGCGAGCTTCGTGGCCACGTGCGCCTTGGAAAGTGCCGCCCCGAGGTTGATGTTGGCCGCGGTGAACTGCGCCCCCTGGCTGAGCGTCGCGCGCTGCAGCCAGAATTCCTTGGCCCCGCGGCCCCAGCGCTGCAGCCGGACGTAGTGCACCTGAGCGTCAGGCTCGAGGACGAGCTCCACGCGCCCGTTGATCAGGTGTGGCGCGGCCTGCCCGGTGGCGCTGATGTACTCATCAATGAGGGTCAGTTTCGCGCCAGCGCCCACCCGAATCACGGTCAGCGGAAAAATGGCCTGCTGCGCGCTCGCAGCCCAGAGCCGCACCAAGCGCACCGGGCGCTCGACCACCGTCCCGGCTGGCACCTGCACGGAGAGGTCGTCATGATGAAACGCGAGGTTGAGGCTGGTGAACTTTTGCTCGGCCGCGGTCAACCCATCGGCTTCGATGAGGCCGCGCAGCGGCTGCTCGGCCTGGCGCGCGGCCTGGGTGAGCTCTTCGATGCGAACACCGGCCAGCTCGGCTTGACTAAACCACGCGCTGTTCATGCGCACGTAAAGCGCCTCATCCCCTAAGGGTTGCGTGTAGCCATTAAGCTGCGCGTCGGTGAGTGCGACCGAGGCGAGCAGCGCCGGGGCGGTGGGATGATACCCGCGCTGGGGATCTAACTGCGTCGCGTCAGTGCGGCGCCAGATGTCATCGCTCGGATGCGGCCAGGCGAGGGCTTGGTGCTTCGCCCACTGCTCCCGACGCAGCGTGGTCAGCCAGGC
>JAGVGS010000015.1 GCA_020057015.1 Candidatus Omnitrophota bacterium
CGGGAGGCCGCATTGAACAAGCTCGGGTGCGCGTGTGTGGTGATCGCGGGGGTGCTGGGTGCGGCCAGCGCCGGGTTAGCATCGGCGGAGCGCGTGCCGGTGGAGTCCAGCATCACGGCCGTGACCGTGTTTCCGGATCAAGCCGCCATCACCCGGCGTGCGCAGGTCCGCCTGGCCAAGGGGGCGCAAACCATGGAGATCGGCCCCTTGCCCAGCGGCATCGACCCGCAGTCCATCTCAGCCAAGGGCCGCGGCGAGATGGCGGTCACCTTGTATGGCGTGCAGCTGGTCACCCGGCAGCTCGCGCAAGCCCAAGATGCGCGCGTCACGACACTTGAAGAGGCCCTGCGCGACCTGGAAGACCGTCGGCAAAGCCTGAACAACCTCCGCGCGATCCTCGCTCAGGAGCGCGACTATCTGCGCTCGATCCAGGCGGCTTCCGGCGAGCAGATCGGTAAGGACCTCGTGACGCGAGCACCCAGCGCGACGGACGCCGCCGCACTGCTGCAGTTTCTGGATACCGCGTTCTTGAGCCTCGCGGAGCGCGAGCAGAAGAGCCAGCGGGAATTGGAGCAGATCGCGCGCGAAGAGGACCGGTTGCGGCGCGAGCTGGCGGAGTTGACGCAAGGGCGCCAGCGCGCGCAGACGCTGATGCTGGTCGAGATGGACGCCCAGAAGAGCGGTGACTTCGACTTGGAGGTCTCCTACCGCGTCTACGGGGCTGGCTGGGCGCCGAGTTATGAGGCGCGGGCCGCAGCAGCCAGCGCCGAAGTGGTGCTGGGCTCCTCCGCCCTCGTGCGCCAGCAGACGGGTGAAGATTGGGCCGATGTGCAGTTGACGCTTTCCACCGCGCGCCCGGCCATGGCCGGCAGCATGCCGGAGCTGGAGCCGTGGTTCTTGCGACCCTGGGAGCCTCCGGTGATCGATCTGGGGCGTCTCAATAAAGCCCGCCGGGAAATGAGCGCAATGGGTGGAGCGATGCTTTCAGATGAAGAAGAGCAGGTTGCGTACTCCCCCACCTCGATGCTCGCCGCAGCCCCGCCAGCCGAGGCGGTGGCGGCAGAAGCGGTCGTGGAGGCTCAAGGACCAGCCGTGACCTACCGGCTGTCCAAGACGGTTTCGATTCCTGCCGATGCCCAGCCGCATAAGGTGCCCATCACGTCGAGCACGCTGGCCACGGTGCTGGCGTATGAGGCGACGCCGCGCCTGGCCCCTTACGCGTTCTTGCGCGCGAAGGCGACCAATGCGACGGAGCAGTTCTACTTGCCCGGCCCGGTCTCGGTGTTTCTCGACGGCGCGTTTGTGGCCACGGCCGCGCTGAAGCCCGTAGCACCGGGAGAGGTGTTTGACTTGTATTTGGGCGTGGATGAGCGCCTGCGCCTCGAGCGCCGCACGCTCAAGGAGCGCGTGGAGATCAGCCTGCTACCTGGCCTGCGCGGCAAGACCAAGTCCACCGATTACGAGTTCTTGACGACGCTGGAAAACTTCACCGGCCGCAAGGTGGCTGTCACCGTGTTTGACCAGCTTCCGGTCTCAGACCGGGAAGAGATCATTGTGGAATCCGTCAAGCAAACACCCGGGGATGTCACGAAGGACCCTGAGAAGCCGGGCGTGTTTTCTTGGGCGCTTGAGCTGGGGCCCTCCCAAAAGCAGGAGCTGCGCCTCTCCTACCGCGTGCGTCATCCCGTGGACATGCGCGTGCAGTGATGGCCGCCGATGTCGCTACCCTGATCCAAGCGCTCAAGGCGCAGGTGCCGTTTGCCGAACTGCGCCCCGCCAGTACGGACACGTATCTGGAAGCCGTGGTGGCCAAAGACCAGCTTGCGGTGTGTGAAAGCGCGCTGACGGCCGCCCTGGGTGCGGCGGTCAAGCCCTTCGGGCAGGGACCTAAACTTGACCGCAAGCTCAAAGGGGCGGTCGACCGCTTGGGCGGCGTGCGGCAGGATCAGTGCCTGTATCTTCAGCCTGGCGAGGCCAAGGCGGCGTGCTACGCGCTGCTGTGGCCCTGGGGTTCTGACCCAAACCGCGTGACACTCAAAGTCGGCACTTGTACACTATAACGCATGCCGCAAGACCACTGTTTCGACGTCGTGTCGAAGGTCAATCTGCAAGAGCTGCGCAATGCGCTGCAGCAAGCCGAGAAAGAGATCGGCACGCGCTTTGATTTCCGCGGCACGAGTGCGAGCGTGGAGTTTGACGAGGCCGGCGGCACCTTGAAGGTCACCGGCGATCACGAAGCGCAGCTGAACAGCGTGGTGGAGGTCGTGGAAACCAAGCTGGCCAAGCGCGGGGTGCCGGTGCGGGCCTTTGCCTGGCAAAAGTCCGAGCAGCTGCCCAGCGGGGGCATGAAGCGTGCCGCGACGCTGCAGCAGGGACTCTCCTCGGAGAAGTCCCGTGAAGTCGTCAAGGTGATCAAGGACCTCGGGGTGAAGGTGCAGCCCCGCATCGATGGCGATGCGGTGCGGGTAGCCGGCAAGCAGCTGGATGATTTGCAGGTCGTGATCCAACGGTTGAAGAGCCAGGACTTCGGCGTGCCGCTGCAGTTCGAGAATTATCGTTGAGCGGTGAGCCCAGCGTAGGCAGGCGACCCACGGAGGGCCGCCTAACGGCGGAGGCAAGATGAGCGGTGGCAAAGGCTGTCTGGGTTGCAAGCTCGCGGGATTGCTGGTAGTCATCGGGGCTATCAACTGGGGGTTGGTGGGGGCCTTTCAATACAACCTCGTCGCGGCCTTGTTGGGCGACATGACTACGGCGGCGCGTGTGGTCTATAGCCTCGTCGGAATCGCCGGTGTGCTCAAGCTCATCTCCTGTGTGAAATGCTGCCCATGCGGGAGCGGCAGCTGTGCCACGAAATAATAGCAGAGCAGGTGCGCGTTGAAGTACATCCTTTCACCGGCTGATGGGGAGCGCCTGAGGCTGGGCCCTCCGGCAGCCGGCGAATTCCTGATCAAGGCGCTGCCCGAGGGCGGCGTGACGAGCTATGTGGCGGGCAGCTTCGCCCTGCAGCCCGGGGCGCTCATCCCGCGCTGTCGCTGCGCGCAGACGGATGAAATATGGTTCGTGCATAAGGGCCAAGGCCGCGTCAGCGTCTCCGAGGAGCAAGCGACTATCGTGCCCGGCATGTTGGTGCACGTGCCGCGCGGGACCTGGCATGCGTTTCGCAACACCGGCACCGGATTGCTGCAGCTGATCTTGATGGCCCACCCGGCCGGCATCGAACTCTTTTATCGCGAAGTCGCGGCTTTAGGCGCGGCCCCCAGCCTGGAAGCGCTGGCCACCTTGGGACAGCGCTATGGCATCGAGTTTGATGCCCAGGCCGCCACCGGAGTGGCCCCCCAGGCCACGAGGC